>JANMMV010000622.1:0-3773 GCA_031373565.1 Saprospiraceae bacterium | reverse complement strand
AGACAATAAATGATCGATGTAATTATGCTTACCATTTCGGACAGATATCAACAATACCTTCTTCTTAAAAATAGATCCACCTTTGTTTACGGCATCTATGTCTTCCATTGCTTTTTTGAAGGAAAGCAAACTCATAATACCTGAATTTTCAAAATATCCTCCATCTACAAATTCCCCTACTCCTTTGATGTAGGCCTGAGGACTTATACCAGGGAACCGATTTGACGTAGAAACTGAATGAAAAAATGGTAGTTCACCACCGATGTCTGGCAGATCATGAAGCAAGATCGCTCCAGGAAACATATTATCACGATGAACCGCACTCACCACGCCATACCGATCCTTTGTTGCTGTACTGTTGAAAATGACATTAGGAAAATAGCCGTATTCCTTATGAAGGTCATAATGAAGATCTTGAGTGCTTATCGACTTAACCAGTTCTTTATCACCAGCTATTTTGCTTAGATGTAACATAGAGCGATATGACCGGTCTTGTCCTACAAGTAGAGAACTTGGTAAATATTTTCTGATAAAATCATAACCATAAATCCATGACAATTCTAGTGCTAGAATATTCTGTGTTTTGGTAATGTCCATTACGTCAATATTAGGTTTGTGCGTAAACTTAGCCGCCGAAAACATGGCAATTCCCTCACTACCGCCAGATACACCTGACATAGCCAAAATATTATTTAAAATTCCAAGGCTATCTATTCGATTTAGGATCAATTGATTCCAATAATTGGCCTTGAGCCCACCGCCGTAAGCCGAATATAACATCGGCATTCTCGAAGTATCGCGTTGCGTTTTATAATCATTATAAAATCGATCTGGGCTAATATTTTTTGAAGAAGCAATTACAGGTAAGCGGTGCAGATCGTTTTTATTCCAAAATGGCACGCTAATGAAAGCTAGCGATCCGATAACAATACTATAATACAGCAAACCGCTATAAGCATTACTAAGCTCGTGACGGCGTGAAGTCATTAGCATGAGCGCTTTGAGTGATAGCACGATCAAGCTATAAATAGAGATCAATATCATCAGAAAATGATTAATAGGATTGACGGCCATGGCTAGGACATCGCTGAAATTATTGACAATGATGATTCCAAGGACGATTAATCCTGCTATCCGATTGTGATGAATAAAATTAAGATTAGTCAATATAGATTTTTGATATCTATAGCTCAAAATAGCCATTGCTGCAAAAGTAGATGAAAATAACTCCGCTACAATCGAACCATAACACCACCCATACCATATGGCAATAAAAAGTTTTGCAAAAAAAGTACCTAAAGCTAAGCCATAAATAATATTAGGTTTCCATGGTTTACCGAGTTTTATAAAATAAATGTGGCAAATGAAGATGAGAAGACATATAATAAACATCGCAAAAACGGCCCATTTGTATCCATAAGTAAATTGGTCTAATATTTTGCACAACAAAAATCCCCAAAAAATAAAAACCAGAGAACCACTAATTTTACGAATATCGGACTCAATTTTATCTTTTTTTGTCATTCCTAAATTAGTATAAAGGATTAACCCACATTTCTCGGACCACCAATAGGTTTTGTTTTCAGCAAAGAGAATAGTGTAAATATAGGTAGGATAAAAAGTCATCGTTATTGACAAAAATATCATAAGCAAATACGCCAATAGTATGTTTCCTGTAGAAATATACCAATCATTTTCATACATATCGACGGGTATGATATGTCCTTGATCCATATATTAGATAGCAACTGCCATAAATGCCAAGACAATAAAATTAGGTAGTGAAGAGATCACTCCTTTACCTACTTGAAAGTCAACTTTGGGGTCTATCATTGCTTGATGTTTGGTGGTTTCAGTGTAAAAATGAGAAAATATGCAACAGTCTTGTGCACGTTGGCCACTTTTTTTCTTAGGGAAGCAATTTTTTGTTCATTTGACATTTTTATTTAGAAATTTAATATATTTTACGAAGGTCGCTTTTGGGGAAGGCTGGACAGCGATCAACGGGTATATTGGGGATAGGTAAAGTAGTGTAATACTAGCTGATACTGACACCAGTCGTTCAATAGGGTTATGCCACTTTGATGTATGCTAACCGCTTTCATTGTCATCATCAAAAGCGAAATCTTCAGGTTTGGTCTTTGGTAGTAAAAAGTAGAATGAGTTGAGTACGAGACCCTATATCTAGTTTTTCATATATATGTTTAACATGGAATTTTATCGTATTAACAGAAAGGAATACGCTTGTCGCAATCTCATCATTGGATTTGCCTTCACAGATCAATGATGCGATTTCGTATTCTCTAGTAGTTAGCAGAGACATAATTTTAGCATTGCTTTTACTACTAATATTTTGAGATGACAGCTGTGCGTTATGATTCAATCCAATTTCTATACCTGATATCAACTGTTCTTTTTGAAATGGCTTTGTAATATATCCGACAGGGTTGTATTTTTTTGCAGCTTGTAAGTAAGTTTTGTCAGAGTACGATGTAAGAAATAGGATTGGAATAGGATTTCCCATATTTCGAATAAATTCGGCCACATCCAAGCCTGATTTTTCGTTCTCCAAATTAATATCCAATAGTGCAATATCAAAAAAATTATGCTGAATGGCAGCAACGCTTTGATGATAAGTATAACAAACAGAAGACACCACATATCCTTCAAATTCGCATATATCTTTGATGTCTTCAGCAATCAAGGCATCATCTTCTGTGATTAAAATACGGATACTATTACTTGCTTCCATTATTCAAAATAGGGTGCGTGAAAAGTAAAGTTACAGAAGTACCATCTCCTACTTTATTAATTACTTCGGCTTCTAATTTACGTGCAAACACATCAATAAGTTTGTGGCCAAATCCTCCGTCACTGTCATCTATGTTGTATCCAATGCCATCATCTTTCACTGTCAATTTCAAAATTTCATTCTCTCCACCAAAGGTGATACTGATAAGACCTGTGTCCCTACCTTCGAATGCATATTTTAAAGCATTAGTAATCAACTCATTCACAATAAGCCCCAAAGGTACAAGCAGATTTACGTCTACCATACCTTGTTGGATATCGGTATGTATCTTGATTTTACTGCCTAGAATGTTGTAAGTATCAAAAATTTGGCGACACAAATTATTTAAGTACTCCTTGATTTCCAACTGTGATGATGGGCCATTTTTGTACAGATTTTGATGAATTAAAGACATTGTCATTACGCGGCTTTGACTTTGTAACAATGCATCAGTAGCGCTTTTATCGTTGACACTTCTTGATTGGAGACTCAGTAGACTAGAAATGATTTGAAGGTTGTTTTTTACCCTATGGTGGACTTCTTGCACCAAAGCTTCTTTTTCCATCAAACTCTTGGATATTACATCATTTTTGATCGCCATTGCTTTATTGTACAGCGTGCGCTGTCTCAAGATATAAAACAGTAAAATGGAAATGATAACGAAGGCAACCAACAAAGTTAGCAGGAAGATATTTCTAAACTTTGCCTTTTGGAGTTCCGCTTTGGCCTTGATATTTAGCATGCTTAGCGAAGCAATGGTTCCACTTTGTTCATCAAATTTTAATTCATTTTGGATATCTAGAATGATTCTACGGGCGTTTTGAATTTTTGAAAGCGTAGATGCTTTTTGACTATATGTGTTTGCTAAGTCATCCTCACCAAGTGAACGATATGCATTAGCCATTCCATTATATGTTCGCCAATTTTTTCCTGGCTCCACTTTAATTCTAATTTCTTCGGCTTTCTTTAGGTTTATTAAGGC
>JANMMV010000618.1:0-8349 GCA_031373565.1 Saprospiraceae bacterium | reverse complement strand
CCATTGGGGGTTCGCATACATCATCTCCTTTATAACCACAACACCACCTATAAATATCTATACCAACATAAAAGCCTATAGCTAGAGTAAGAATAGATGCAGTGGTGGAATTATTAGGGTCATTTGGGTCAGAGTTTGGATCATTTGGATCATATGTTTGTACACCAATAAAAGGTAGTAGAGCTACAATGGTGGCTGTAATAATGGCAAATGCCGTCAAAGCCACCATAAAACATAACATACTTACAAAAAAATCGCAACTACGCAGTTGAATTGAACCAATATCATTTCCGAAATGCTTATAATAATATTGAGCTGCTCCTTGTATCGTACTTAGTAAATTTTTATAAAATTTTATATCATTTTGACATAAGTTCAAATTACTGACAACGTTTTGCTGCGCCGAAATATAACCGGTAAATTGCGCTAAAGTAATTGGTCCAGTGCCAATAAAATTTGACATTGAATTTTTAAATGTTAAAAGTTGATTTTTTAATTCGACAGATATATGGCCACGTGTACTAACATCAGACAAATAAGTATCAAAGCCCATAGTTTTATACTTATTGGACTCAGTTTGAAATACTGCGGCTTGACTCGGGTTAATAGCATTCTCCCCAAAAATCAACCGGTGTAGTTCTATAAATGAAGTTGGATTTTCGTTTTTACCAACAGTTCTTACAAGTTCAAAAGCACTTTCAACTTGATAAGGTAATATATTTGTCGACTCATAGCTTTGTATATTTGTACTGCAACCCAAAGTTTGATTTTCAGAGCTCGTACAAGATAGGTTGAAAACAGCAAAAGCTAAGAATACGCTCAGAAGTTTAATAATGTTTGATTCTCTAAAATTTTTCATTGTATGAAGTTTTTAAATGTAAAGTAATAATTTTCGGACTTCGTAGTTTAGCACCAAAGATGAGTCCGTCTTTCATCATGAGTGCGAGCTACTTTAGTTTTTAAGAGCGAACCAGTACACTCTATCTCGAGATCGAACGATCTTTGTATGCTTTCATAAATTGAAGCTTTTAGTGGTGCTAAACGTCAGCAACTCCCGTCGTGAGGATACTCACTTTTGATAGTTGACAATGATTTCATAACGACTTTTCGCCTTTCAATCAATGACAACTTGTTCATTTGCTCACCAAACTTACTTCTACGTTAGTATTTTATCACTGCACCATAGCTTTTGAGTAGTCTAGTAGTTTGTTTCACGACGGAAAGATAGATTTTAATACTAAATAATTGCAACTTTAATTTCAAATAAAATATTTAACCATGAGTTAAATATGTAAAATAACATATCTTATCAGTATATAATGCTGCCATTAAGCAAATAAATTAAATATATTTCGCGACTATTAGCATCTTTAATCGCTCACAAAATATAAATTTTAGTGCTTTTTGCTTCTTTGCGTTGTTATGAATGGTCATGTGACCTTCATCTTCCGTCGTTCATGCACTTTTTGCTAAATCCCTTCTTTGCGGGATCACGTGTGATCACAGTGTCGCCACTTTTCAATTTGCTCACATCCCATCTTGTCTAGTTCCACAGCGTCGGCCCATCTAAAGCTACCTATTTATATCTATCTCTTATCCTATTGTTCACGATTAAATCATCATCATCAAAAAAATCAGCCGCAAATCACAGTTCAGATATGGAGTGAAGGTGCCCCCGATGATCGCAGTCATGCTTATGCTTGATAAAATTTAGCACGGCGATCCTATCTTTTAAGAATTTTTAATTCATGCAATCTCGCATCTTTTGGTCAGAATCACAGATTATAAAGGTCAATAGATTGCACAAATTGTTTTTTAAATCCCAAATAAAACAAAACGTGTGCCGCTCTGCGGTATACAGCAGATCCACCAAACCTGTGCAGCTCCAGCGGCATCAATCAACCTTCACCACCTTCTCCTCCTTAACCATCTTACTTCCATCCATAAAACGTAGGATATATGTCCCTTCCGCTAACCCACTCATATCCACATTATTGTGTCCATAGTACGCTCGCTGCTTATGTACTTGTTGGCCAGAGATATAATAGAGCTCGATGTATCCACGCTCAGGGATGTACTCGCCGATGGTGACGAGTAGGATGTCCTGTACGGGATTAGGGAAGAGGGTGACATTACTTATGATAGTTTCATTGGTAGATGATAACATATCACAGTTTGATTTAACAAATTTTATAGAAACGTCATCATCACTGTAGCATTTCAAACCTACACCTTCTTCAAATGGATTGCAGTCAGGCAGAGAAATATTAATATTATTTCCAAAAAGCTTCTCTTTCGAACCTACTCCTTCTATGATTTGTCCCATAAAATGTGAAACATAATTCCAAATTCTTTCTGTATGAAATCTCCTAAGCGGAATATTGTTGTCAGCGTATATTGTATCTATTTTCTTGATAATCAATTGATATGGCATGCTATCAATGATATATTGCTGATATTCAATTGGAACCGCAATTTCTGCGTAATAATGATATTTCTTAGAAACATAGTACGTGACCGTATCCCCAACCGCGGCGGTAAAATCATATAATAACTTCCACTGGTTGTCTTCGAAAAATTCCAGCCTACCATCCTTTGAGTAAAGAATAATCTCGCTCTCAGACAGATATAGCCCGTCAGTAGTAACGCCAACTTTTCTACACAATCTATTTCCAATCAAAGTATCTCCTACCACTTCTGTGATGTCAATCTTCTTTCTACAATCTCCATTTGCATATTCACCAATGTAACTGCTACTATACCACATGGTAGAAACGCCCATGTCTGTAGTGTCTATAAAATGCACTACTTCGACTTTAAGTATGTATTTTTCAGAACATTCACTTTGTGCAGGTGTGAAAGTATAATCGCTTGCCCCAACCACGGTTGTATTGACGACAGATGGATTCCAAGAACCGTTTACACCATTCATAGAAACCATTGGCAATGCACCAACATTTGGTTCATTAATGGTATAAATTGTCTGAATATTGAAAATTGGTTTTCTCCTTTCTATTATTCGAAATTTCATTGTGATTGGGTGAGCATCTTCTTCGAAGTAGGGTTCAAACGTACAAACGTATTCTCCTGACAAGGAATAATCCACTTCCTTGGGGGTCCAAGTGCCATTTATGTTATTTGATGACGTAGCAGGTAATTTAAAAACAAAGTTGTCTTTGCAGATCAAGGTATCGAGTTCAAACAAAGGAATAGCTCGTTGACTTGGTTGACAATGAACACTACTGCTGTCGCTATATCGCTTTACATTACGATCAAAATAACAGTTGAGCATTGTTTTCGTACCTTCTATCCAATCTTGATAATAAAATAAACCAGTAGGCGACCCTATTCCTTCTATCCAGGTGAGATTTCCGAACTTTTGTTGATTTAATGGATTATCATGCCGCAGTATGATTCGTTTTCTTAACTTACCATCCAATAATGGTATACTGTCTACCTGTATAACAGTCGCAGCTTTAAATCCTGCTGGCAATAGGAATTTTTCACCAACTGTGAGTGTAAAATCATAAAGAACCGTATCTCTTTTGAGCGACAGCCAATCGTACTTATACACATTGTACATTCTATACAACTTACCGGCAACATCCCATCGCAATGAGTAATCGCTCTCTTTGCCATCGAAGTATAGCAGCTTGTATTTTACGTTACCGTTGATGGTATCGTATAATATGGTATCTTGACCTATGGTCATCATCTTCTCCTTGAGAAGACCATTTTTGTCTTGCACTGTATAATACCACTGCTTCTGCATTTGATTGATCTGATCATACTTGTGCTCACCATTCAGTGGATTGAGCACATAATAAGTATTACAGCGATCTTGATCTATACAACCATAAGCATCGATCTTGAGCAATGCCATATCGTCTGTTTCATTTGCTAACTGGCCAACAACATACATATAACCTAGAGAATCCTCTACCATGCGCCAGAGATAGCCCTCTGTACCGTCCATATTATTGTTGTAATAATTACCAATGATGCGCTCCCACATCATTTTTCCATCCTTTGATATCTTTTGTATATAAGCAGTACGGGCAAATCCCTCACCCATAATATAGCCAAGGGCTAGTAGGTTACCATCCACCAACTCATAAATGCGCGTATATTGCCGTTCTTGTCCATACATTATATCAAAGACCTCCCATTTCAATTTGCCAGTTCTATCAATGCACCTTATCGATGGCTCTGAATTATTACTAATATCACTTTTAAAACCATAAATGATAGAAGTATCTCTTGTCACTAAAAATATCAGCGGTCTTTTAAGTTCGCTATCTCTATAGCTTTCAGTATTAATTTCTTGTATTAGTTTCTTATCTCGATAGATGGATATATGTCTCATACCAGGCTTATTATTACAATAGAGACTATCACAAAAAGTGAAACTCCAGACATAAACATCATTTTCCGGGCCTAACTGTAGTCCATATACCAAGGTATAGTTTTGTAGTCTGATGGGTATGATGGTATCAACTGTAAAATCGTGGTAAAGATACCAAAGTGATCCTTCCAAACG
Organism: Saprospiraceae bacterium; assembly: GCA_031373565.1. Classification (GTDB taxonomy): domain Bacteria; phylum Bacteroidota; class Bacteroidia; order Chitinophagales; family Saprospiraceae; genus OLB9. Next base: position 3,809 of record JANMMV010000618.1, on the reverse strand, counting down.
TGTCGAGTCGCCAACCCTATTTGGTTCACTATTGGCGATCATGACATAGTGGGTTGGTGTCTTGATAAAGCCCCATGGTGATGGGTCAGTAAATCGTTTGGATTTATCGTGAAAAGAGATCGCATTGATACTATCTCCATCTATTGTCATCTTAAAAACTAAAAGACTATCACTGTCATCATCAATAATAGGCTTACCTACAATTAGAATAGTATCTCGTGTTCTTAACAGGGTGCTATTGTATGGAGCAATATTTTTCTTAGATTTACTCGATTGAAATTTACCTTCTAAATCAAATTTACAATACAAAGGGCCAAATCCAAAAATCTTGGAGTTCCAGGCATAAAGATTATTTTCATATTTTTCAATCCAAACCCCCTGGTCATCTTTTCCTGCCTCTATATCATAAATATTTAAAAATGTATGTTGGGCCTTTAAATTAGTAAATAATAGTAAACAAAACATTAAAGTGGAAAATTTCATATAGTATACTTTTAACAAATGAATAAAAATGTGGATGAGAAATACTTTCCCATCCACTATTTTTGTTTAAATTTTGATCAGTTTATCGACCACAACTCGATTGTCAGCAGCGCTTCGGATCTTATAAATGTATAGACCAGCTGGCCATGATGCAACGTCAATCTGAATGGTCCTAGTTAATATATTAGAATTTTGGCTCATAATTGTACCTTTCAAATCTACGATTTCGATAGAAAACATATCATCATCCAGTATCTTTTCAATTTCAAAATTAAACATACCAGAAGCGACAGGATTGGGGTATGACCTAACACTCCAATCAACTTTCTTCGTAGCAGAACTTCGCAATTGCATATTTTGCCCTCCGTAGTCAATTGTGATCGGAATCCTCTCTCCCGTTAATGTAAAATACAAGGAACGAGCGTATCCATTAAGTGGAATAGACTTGCTTCCAAGAGTATGCAACACCTGCTTATTAGGATTAGATACTTGATAGGTGCCCACATTCTCTAGATAATCAAGATTAATATTTTGAATGGTATAGAAGTCATTCTCTTCTTCCGTGCTACGAGACATCGCATTAAGCCATGTCCTAGCGTTAGCATATTGACCATCTTCTACCATTAAACCATATGCATACATTCTAGACTGAAAATCAGGTAATGCGTTTAGATGTGCTATCGATCGACTTACCCAACCCGTTGTTCCGTTTATTTCATCATTTTTTTTCTCAATAATCACCTTCTCTTTTTTTACTTTTCTCAGGCAATCCGTGTATGTGTAATATAAATATTGTTGATAATGATTAAGATATGTGAGACTATTTAACCAAGCTATTTGCGCTGTCAACCACGTGACCATTTGATTATACTCAGCGTCGGTCGTAGGTTTTATACACGTCGCATATTGGACATTTACTGGACCTGTCGAACCAAGCGAACCACACAACCCTCTATTAGCAAAATCTGAACATCTAATCAGATAATCGGCACTTGGAGAGCCAGGTGTGGGATTGGTCGGTATTTTACAATTGTTTGACTCATCTTTCTTTGTCACATATACAAAATCTGCAGTAGAAGATGTTGTATTGGTCACAATATCTAAGGTACTTCCTTTCGAAAAACAATTATTTGCAGCCACCCCCCCAAAGCAATCATCATTACTTGCTGGAATTCCTTGAATTGGATGAATACTAGACAGCTGCAAGAGAATATCCGTACTACGATTATAGCCGAAACAATTATCCCAATATTGCGCATAATTGGCAAAGTTTGAACCACTGCCATAGTCACTTGATGAGATGTTGTTAAACGCTATTTCCGTTATATTATTATCTAATTTGGTGGAATGCATTGGGATAGAATTATATTGATTAACAAAGTCATTACGTATAATTTCAAAATCAGAAGCCCCATTGATAAAAGCACCAAGATTACCGCCATAGAAGTTGTTATTATGGATTTTCAATCGTGTAAGATTAGCATTAGCAGTTGCTCTGATCCCTTCCCCTCCTGGATACGGAATAAATGTGTTTCCTTTGGTGACACCTATTTCACTACTCGAAAATGTGGGTATAGTAGATTCGGATGCTATGCCAAACTTACCACCATTAAATGTACATCCATTAACGTGCACTCTTGCGTCCACAGCTACCATGCAATGGTCAATATTGCCTGTAAATGTACAATCGTCAAATTTAATTGCATTACTAGACCAAATGGTTACGGCATTTTTGCAGCTTTCAAAACCAACTCCACTAAAATAACTTTTGTCTGGTTTGCCAAAAACCCCATATTGCATGATTTCAACTCCTTTCCAACAATTTCTAATAGCGCCACCATCGCATCTTATAAGGCCACCGTAATAGGTATTATTTGGCCAAGGTATGTGTGTAGGATTGCAAGATATACCAATATTGGCATTCTCAATTGATGCACCAGTTTTTAATTCTACAATACCAGCAAATACAGATTGATCGTTAGTATACAAATTTCCTTCGACAATTATCCCTTTCCACTTACTTTGACATGCCCTCAAATTTGCACCATTTTCTAATATAAGTTTGCCACCTCGCTTTACTATTACATTAGATTCTGTCCCGAAATACACAAAATTAGAAATATGCACCGTCGCGCCATATTCTATTATCAAGTCTCCCGAGATTGTTGTTGGCGTTTCAATAAATGTCGTATTCGCACTATAGACATGATCATATCCTTTCTTTGCAGCTAACACTGCTTGATGCGCATCTATAACAAATCCCCAATTATTTTGGGGCGCATTGTTAACACTAGGACCATGATACTGCTTTATTATCTGTTCAATTTCATAAGGGGATAAACAAGGATTTACGCTTTTCATAAGTGCTACAATTCCTGCAACCATAGGAGCTCCAAATGAAGTATTTCCCGTGCCAGCGCCACAGCTATTTTGAGCTTGAAGCCTATTTACAAACACGCACAATGCATAAATGTCTGCACCTCCCTGGGTTTCATAACCAGCTCCTCCGACGTGGTTAAAATTAGCATCTGCTTGTGCTACGTAAATATAACCTGGTGTCGATGCTAAAGCTTGAAAATCTCCAGCACCACTATGCACAAGCGTGCCACCATCAGCAATATATTCAAGTAATTCGGACTGTGTTAAGCTAGTTTCTGCAAAACTAACTGTAATAATTTTGTGACCATCGGCCATTGCCCTTAAAATACCAGGTCTAGGAGTACCCGATCCACAACTTCCTACGATGTAACCTGCTACTTTGGTATTATATCCAGACCCTGCGGTGCATATACCATTATTGACTATCGCGGCAACGGCACCTGCTGAAGCAAAGCCATGATTACACACAATAGGACCGTAATTATCCATATTTGTGATTGAAACAATTTTGCCAGCTAAATCAGAATGACTTTGATCAAAATAAACATCGACCACTGCCACTGTAATAGATGGGTCACCATGTGTTTCAGACCACGCACACGGTATATTCATACCATTGAGATACCATGCACCATTACCTTGTACGAGCGGATCATTAAAAGTCTCTCCAACGCACGCTAAATCTTCATTGCCAAAAGAAGGTTGTGATGATGATATGGCACTTGACGTGGTAGGATATTCGCAAACTTTAGTTACCTCAGTTATTCCTGTAATCACTTTTAATGCTAAGTATAAATTCTCAATTCTATCGGAGTTACTGATTTTAACTTCGTAAAGATCTCTAACACGTTGAGTTTTACCATCTGGTCGCGCTTGAACAATCGACGTTAATTGATAATTTGACAAAACTTGGTTTAACTCAGCATTTAAGGTTATGAAAGAATTAC
>JANMMV010000615.1:0-8485 GCA_031373565.1 Saprospiraceae bacterium | reverse complement strand
GCCGGCACTATCCTCTTTGATGGTGTTTTCCTTTCCCGTAGCATCGAACTGCCCTGGCATCACAACATGGTGGCGAGATCGTGTATACCTGAGGGCACCTACCCTCTGCAATGGAGACATAGCGAACGCTTTGGCGATCATATTCATGTCACCGATGTACCTGGCAGAAAATGGATCTTACTCCACCCTGCCAACGATGCCAAAAAAGAACTCCGTGGCTGCATAGCCCCAGTCATGGAAGTCTCTGGCACCCAAGGCGTTCATTCAAGATTGGCCCTGGGCTTACTACTCCGTAATATTCGATCCGTAGGTATTCAACATTGTTCATTAAAAATCACAAGTCAATGAAAACAATCCTAGCAAGGTGGGGCGCTCCCACTCCCAGATTTTTTAAGAAGATCCGCAACGTCGGTCTTGTCGTCGGTGCCATCGGTACAGCCATCCTAACCGCTCCCGTAGGCATTCCGGTAGCTGTAGTGAGCATCGGTGGCTACTTGATCACTGCAGGAAGCGTCATCACCGCCATCAGCCAATTGACCACATCTGATAATCCTGCTTCATCCCCTTCAACACAGGAAGATGGAAAATAATCATCAGGTAGGCGTAGCAGGTGGTACGATCACGGGTATCTGTACGAGCATAAGTACGGCTGATCTGTCATCGACGATCTTGATGTCTTGTGTAGGGGCTATTGTGAGCTTCGTCGTATCCGCTCTCCTGAAGCGTTTGACTCAACCGCCTTCATCGGAGAATTAAATGTAAGTAAAAGATTGGGTTTTGAGTTTACGGCCTCGATATCAGCGATATCGGGGCCGTTTTTTTTGGGTGGCTTAACATCCATTTTTGATACTAAAATGTCCACTTGAGACAACCTTATTTAAACCCAGATTTTAGCTTATTGGGCAAAAGAAATCCGTCGCTAACTGTAGTTTGAGATTTCACTTTTTCTCGGCTTTCGCCTTGAGCCCTGCGATGCATTCCGAAGGAATACGTTAAGGAAAAAGGGCTTTTATACCGCTTGTAGCGGCACAGGCATTTCTTGCATCGATCAACACTTCGACATGCTCAGTGCGGCGAAAAGTAAACAAACGTGTGACGCTCCGCGTTAGAAATCTAGGCTCAAAAAAGGAGACTGAGTGATCTCGATGTACATCGAGATTCGAGTGATACTACATCACTCGAAAGCGAAGGAACTGATCGAAACCTCGATCAGCTACCACTATTGAAAATTTAGCACGCGCATCACAATTTCAAATCTTTCACATAGAACGCCATGGCATTACCAATCGTATTATCCGTCAAGCCCTACGGTCTAGCAATAATGCTCGTAATAGCAACAATTTGAAATTGCTATCACTTGTTTTTGAGCCACGGTAACAACAGATTTTCTGTTTCATATTGATCTTTCTTAAAAAAGTAACAATCCAAAACTATTCAAGTTAGATGGAAATACGTATTTGATTTGATCCTCGTAGCTTGATAAGCAACGGGGTGAATCTCGATCTTTGTCAAACTACGGGGTCAACTACAATAAAATCCAATGCGGAATTTGGGATTATCAACGATAAAAGACAAAGTGCAGCATCATTATGAGTCAGCCCAAACCTTTTTCAGATCTACCCTGAATATTACATCTTTTTAAATTGGATGTGCGCTGCGATAATGCCAGCAGACATGCCATCCGATCGGTGGTAGTATGATGGCCTGATCTCAATCGCTGCTATCGAATATGATTTATATAATTGCTTGAAAGGTAGGATCCGGACATTCATACCAACAGTATAACTCTTAAAATTTGATAAGTCATAATCACTACTGCGAAATTCAGCCGTCGGGCTTGCCATTTGATATGGTTCAAAATAGTCGATACCAGATTGCTGATGATACCTAATACTTGGAGAAAGAGATAGTTTGGAAGATACCTTGATGGGTGCTTCAACCTGCACTGTATGCGCCACCATGCCCCAATCGTCTTGAAAATATCTATAAAAAGTACGCAGCAATAATTTTTCAGTGACAAATGCATTGACTCTCAACCCTAAGGGCGTTTTGAGTCGCGTGCTCGGGAGTATTTCACGGAGTAGAGATCCATCGTTAGCGTAAACCCTATGAAATGGGGTGCTTAACAATCCAGATTGATAAGCTAGGTCCATAATCAAGGACAATTGAACGCGCTCACTCATGATGTGCGAAATGGATAACGAACCGTCAAATGATCGCCTTGGCGTACTACTATATCTTTTATTTCCAGATGTTCGCAACTCAATCGGCAATATCAATAAGTAGCTATCATAAAAACCATTGATACTTCCCTGGATATCCGTCATGCCCTTGTTGAAAGTTTTAGCATATTGGAGTCCACCACCGACGGACTTATAATCGTACTCGCTTGAAAAACTAGCTTTGGCACCGAGTGTTTGTTTCTTGATTTGATTTTCAACACTATAGGAAAGCGAAGGATAAAATCTTACATCCTGCGACGATGCTGAAGATTTTCGAAAATCTATATTGTCGGACGAAGCAGATGTATAAAAATCAACGCCTATCTCCATCCCGATGGCTTTCTTTTTCCCTGTTATGCTTTGGCTTACAAACTTGACATCAAAGATATTAGAATTATCAAAAAGCGACTCCGTACCAATGCCACCAGTTACACCAGAATGATTACCATCTTGATAATAGACACTGGTCAGTAGGTTTGCTTCATCGAAGGACAAAGTTTTCTTTTTGTACTTTATGGAGTCGCTCACCACGATAAATTGCGCGCTTGACACAAGTATCGAGAATAGGACAAAAAGCGTAGAAAGCTTAAATTTAAGCATGAACTTTTAATTTGTTAAATGTACTAATTACAACCACATCCGCCACCAGATTTACCGCCATTTGCGCCAGACGCGCCTTCACGGTAGAGAAGAAAATTGTTGTCAAATTTTTCGATTTTACGCATGGAGAGCATCATTTCGCTATCCGTGATATAGGATAGATTGCGTGTCGAAGAGCAGCTAGTCAATCCGAAGATAGCGACTATTGCGATTGTGAATTTTTGTTTCATTAATGAAAATTTAAGGTAATTATTATTTAATCAAGATTTTTAAAAATGTACATTTCTTAGGTTTTTGCTGACAAATACTTTACCATTATCATCTACAATAATAGCCGCCACGCCAGCTAGTTGGTCTATCAAATGGAGACCAATTTCTGCCCCCAAAATCATCACAGGCGTCGTGAGTGCATCTGCCAACTCTGCATTTGTGGCTAGAATACTAACACTTTTGATTCCTTTTGTAGGCATACCAGTTTTGGGATCGATGGTGTGGCTATATCTGACTCCAGCTATGTCAATGAATTTCTCATAATTTCCACTTGTAGCGATTGATTGATTATTCAACGTCAGTTTTGAAAAAAAAGTATGTTTAGCTTCGGGATCTGAAATACCGATCGACCATGGTTGTCCGTTCTCCTGAGTGCCCCATGCCGTCATATCTCCAGCTGCATTGACTACACCACTTTTGATACCTAGTTTTACCATGACATTTTTGGCGCACATAGCAGCATAGCCCTTTCCGATACCGCCGAAACCGATCCGCATACCAGCTTTGGACAAGAATATGGTAGATGTAGTTTTGTCGATAATGATGTTTTTGTAATTGATGAGATGCACACTTTTTCGCAAGGATTCTCGAGATGGTAGGGCGACCATGGTAGTGTCAAAATTCCAAAGCGAAAGATCCACAGAACCATAACTTAAATCAAATGCACCTTGTGTTATGTCAGAAATATAGTTGGCTCTTACGATTAGATCTAATACTTCAGATGGCACAAGGACAGGGCGAATACCCGCATTTTCGTTGATTTGGTAGGTAATACAATCTTTATTGAAAGTAGTTAGTAATTGCTCAATTCGTTGTACTTCTCTGATGGCTGCGGACAAAGCGGCTTCAACCGCATCTTGATCATCATGAATGGCAGTGAATTCAAAGGCATTGCCCATGAGTTTGATTTGTCTATCTTCTTTAGCCACTTTTACTGATGCTTACGATATGAAAACCACGAAAACTTCCTTTTAGTTGCTTTGGGGCAGTCACTAATCCAAGAACAAAAATGTCAACTAACCCAGTATTTCCTATGGCAGCGATATGTATTATATGACCATAGAATTACAATCAATGAGCAAACGAACAACCAATCCGCCAACGCCGCTGCACGCCCAATAAATTGTCATTCATAAATCTATGTACAACATAAAAAATAAATATGTTTTTCTAATAAAAAATTATTATAAAATTGATAAAAGAATTTTCTTTTACCAATTTTATCATTTATCATTGTTATGATTTTTGACGATATATTTAATTTTGGGTAGGTAGAAAGACATGCCTAATTTTGTATTAACTCATTTTTTAGCGCTTTAATAGCGAATTTTGTAGTCATTTATTTCACCCCCCCTAAGAGGTGATTGACAAGTTGTATTTTTTATGTTAAAGCTCACATCATAAAGCTGTAAAGCCATGTTAATGAATAAACTGATGTTGTTTTCTAATCTTCGCACTGCAGTAGCAGCCCTACTTTTTACTGTTTGCTCAATAGGATCTATTGCACAACCGACAGTTCTCGGCACACAACTGGCTAACGGATCTTATGTCACATATGACCTCAACACCATTGGTGGCTTTAAGCAATTTCGTATACAAGCTTTGAGTGCTGCGGCAGTAAGTACGCGCAACTGGGAATTTGCAACCGGTAATGCAGGGGCAACAAACTATACAACTAACTGGAGGCCATATACAAGTGGTAACACACTTTCAGCCAATACATTTATACCTACTTCATTTGCCAATGGAGCAAAATACAATACTGCATCTGGTGGTGCAAGCGGACTTTTGCCGGCAATAACTTCTGGAAATTATTATACATTTAATGTTAGTAATAACGCCGCTGCCGACAATGTCATGCAATTATTGGAAACGACGTTTAACCCGGTAACCATCCCTACCGTTACCCAAGCACCTGGTACTTTTGGATCAAGGGTAGTAACCATTACTACTGCTGCTACACCAGATGCTTCCGAGAGAATATATGTGCGTTATTCTACAGATAGTTATGTAACGTCAACAATTGTTCAGGCATCAGGTTCTGTTACAACTTGGACAGCCACTATACCTTGGCAATCAGCTGCCGTTAGTTTTTATGTATATTCCAGCAATAAAACACTGGCTCAGATCAACAGCGATGTAACAACTAATGGACAGGCTGTACACGATATGTCCACACTTAGTCTTAATAATAATGGGGGCACTAACTACAGCTGGACTCCGACTAACAGCCTTTTAATAAGTGCGGGTGATGGCGGTTTTGAAACAGGTGCTACTTTTGCACTTAATGGTTGGACTGCGGTTAATACGGGTACAGCTGGAGGCAGCCAGTGGTTTATAACTTCGGGTACCGTCACTAATGGTTCTTATTCCTTTGTACCAACAACTAGTAGGGCAGCGTATATTTCAAATAATGCAGGAACAAACTGGCGATATAATACCACACCTGCTTCTGCATCTTCACACATCTACAAGGATATAACTTTCCCTGCGACGCAAACAAATATAAATTTATCATTTAGATATAATGTCGGGCCGGGAGAAGCAACATGGGACGAAATGTATGTGTACTTATGCCCGCAGACATTAACCCCTGTGGCTAATTCTCCAAGTAGCAGTACAAGTACTGTTTCTTGGTCAGGAACCGGGACGGCAACTTTGTTAGGAACTTTTAGAAACTTAACAGCCGGTGCCGGTACCAGTTCAGGAAATATTAGTATATCTTCAGCTATAGCCGGAAATTTAGTAAGTAACTCTCCTATGAGGTTGGTTTTTACCTGGAAAAATGATGATTCCGGAGGTACTGAACCACCTGCTGCACTTGACGATGTTTCGCTTACTTCTGCAGTGCCGGACCCTTTCAGTGGCACAAGAACAGTTGGCCCTACGGGAAATTATTTTTCCCTGGGTGCTGCTTTTGCCGACTTAGCTGGTAATGGCGTAAATGGTTCTATTACATTGGAATTGCAAAGTACCTACTTAAGCAGCGTGGAATCTTTTCCTATTACCGCTTCTGCTATCCCTGGTAGCAGTGGTGCCAATACTATTACCGTTCGCCCGGCAGCCGGCGCTACAGGTTTGTCTATAACCAGCGCTAAAACCACAGCAACTTTGAGTTTGAGTGGTGGCAGCAATATTATATTTGATGGTAGACCAGGTGGAACGGGAAGTTTAGCTTCAACTAACCTCACCATTGCGAACACCAGTGTTGCCACAGGAGGAACCGCCATACGGTTTTTAAATGACGCAACATCTAATACAGTACAGTATTGTAACCTTAGTGCGGCATTCCCTTCTACTATTTCGGGAGTTATAAATATCTTAGGAGGTACAACCAATGTTACAGGTAACGATAACAATACTATTACGTTTAACAATATTAATGGTACGGGTGCTGCTACAAATGGTATTTACTCCGCAGGAACTACTAATACAAATAATGGTATTACAATTTCTAATAATAATATCTACGATTTCTTTGCTGCGGGAACTGCTACCAATGGTATTTCAGTCTCTTCAAGCAATACAGACTGGACGATAAGCGGCAATAGGATTTATCAAACCATATCCCGTACTTATACTACTGGTACCACGCACACCGGAATATTGATAAGCAACACGTCTGGTAACAACTTTACGGTCAGTAACAATATTATTGGTGGTAGTTCTGCAGGTGCTGCGTTAACAGGTGGTCCAGCACCATTGGCGTCTTACACCATAGCAGGTACTCTTGCAAACAGATACCGTGGTATCAGTTTGAATGTTGGTACTACAACAGCATCCAGCGTTCAGGGCAATACTATTGCCGGATTTACTTTTGCTTCTTCAAGTGGTGCTTTTACAGTAGGTGGACCATGGTGTGGTATCTATGTAAACAATGGTGCTGTGAATATAGGAAATACATCTGCCAATACAATAGGTAGCGGAACAGGAACAGGGTCCATTGTACCAACTATCGCTAGCACTGCTGGTATTAGTTCGGGAATATTTACAGAGTCCGCTGCTGGCGTTTTAAATATTTCCAATAATGTTATTGGCTCTATTAGCCCAACTGGTTCTACAACATCAATTTCTCATGGATTTACAGGTATCAATGTTGCTACAACAGCCGCAGTAACTATTAACAACAATACTATTGGAAGTACTGCCACTGCAAACAGCATCAATAGCATTACTGCTTCGACGGTTACTGGTATACCTACGGTAACTGGAATTTTAAATTCTGGTGCATCTACCAATATTCAAATTACTAACAACACTATTGCCAATCTAAATAGTGCGTATGTGCCTGCAGCAGCAAGTTCATCTACCATAATTAGAGGTATTGTTTCGTCTGGTGGCGTTAATACCATTACCGGTAATTTAGTACGTAATCTTTCTACTGCTGCCAATGCAACAGGTACGGGTTCTGCGGCTTCGGTCATCGGCATTAGTGCAACGTCAACAACGGCTAGTACCAATCTATCTCAGAATACCATTTTTGCCCTTAGTAACAGCTTTGCAGGAGCCGGAGCCGCACAAGTAGTTGGTATACATTATAACGGTCCAACAACGGGTACTAATATCGTGGGTCGTAACCTGATACATTCTCTAAGCGTTAGAAATACACGCGCCTCCATTATTGGTGTAAATGTGGCTGGGGGAACCACCAATTTTCAAAATAACATGATTCGCCTTGGAGTTGATGCGGCTGGTAATGCACAAACGACTGCATTTTCCATAACGGGTATTAATGATAACTCTGGTACGAATAACTATTATTTTAATAGTGTTTACCTTGGAGGGACCGGTGTGGGAACTACGGCAACAAACACCTTTGCCTTTGTCAGCGCAGTCAATACAAACACACGGTTATTTCAGAATAACATTTTCTTCAATGCACGTTCCAATAATACTACAGGCGGATCTCACTATGCAATCTCCCTGCCTGGAACGAGTACGCCAATTACCGGCCTCACTTGTAACAACAACGTCTATTTTGTAAACGGAACAGGCGGGGTGTTGGGCAGATGGAACAGCGCGAATTATACTACTTTGGCCGGAGCCGGCAGTTGGAATGTCGCCACCTTACAAGACGCCAATAGCTTCTTCAGCGATCCACAATTCATTAATGGCACAGGTTCTGCGGCCCTTCTTAATTTACACATACACCCAACCAATCCAACAGATGCTGAAAGACAAGGTGTTGATGTTGGCGTCACAAATGATTACGATGGGCAAACCCGTTCAGACTTAACACCGGTAGACATAGGTGCGGATGCCGGTAATTTTGTACTTCTTGATGTTACAGGCCCAATCATCGTCTATACCCCGCTACCCAATTCACTTCCGGGAGTTGATCAGACATTAACAGCGACGATTACCGACACATCGGGTGTACCGACGAGCGGGCT
>JANMMV010000589.1:0-8359 GCA_031373565.1 Saprospiraceae bacterium | reverse complement strand
GATGCTGAAAGAAGCCGGGCTCTATCGTCCGCTCTGGAAAGCAGATGTGTAAGAAAATGTCCCAATTTGTTCCTAAGCATAAGGACGTCACCATCATTGAGCTTGGAGGAGGAGATGGTGCAATAACGCACTACATCCTAGATCGCATGACGAAGGGATCTAAGTTGGTTGTGTTTGAAATAAATCCTGATCTATTCGAAATTTTATCAGAAATCAAAGACCCCAGGCTAACCCTTGTTAACGATGGCGCTCAAAACATGGCTGATGTTTTGGCATCGATGGACATCACTGAGTGTGATTTAGTAATATCAGCTATCCCTTTTTTAGTGCTGCCAGATGAACTAGTAGAAGACATTTTGCAGAAATCTAAGGACTCTCTCAAAATAGGTGGCATTTTTGTACAGATGCATTATGCACTGACCTTGAAAAAAATGTATGAAGATCTTTATGGCAATATTGACACATTCTTTGTACCGCTCAACATACCTCCTGGGTACGTATTCAAATGCATAAAAGAAGCATAATCGACCAACGTCTGTTCAAAAGAAAATTAGCCGAAGACTAGGAAATTTCATCAGAGATTGTAAATTTGGAGTTTATAACAAATCAATCAATCACATTTTCATTAAAATCACCTTAATAATATGAATGTTCTTCAAACGACAGATTATATCGTATTTCTGATATATTTCTTTATCGTAGCTGGTTACGGCTATTGGATATATAAACAAAAGACAGCTTCAGAACAAGGTACTAAAGATTATTTTCTCGCGGAAGGATCACTCACATGGTGGGCCATTGGTGCTTCTCTTATCGCCTCCAATATCTCTGCCGAGCAGATGATAGGCATGTCGGCAAATGGATTTTCAATGGGTCTAGGTATCTCTACCTACGAATGGATGGCTGCGGCTACTTTGATTGTGGTAGCTGTTTTCTTTATGCCGGTTTACTTAAAGAATAAGATATGGACCATGCCACAGTTTTTAACACAGCGGTACAATAGTACTGTGAGTCTTATTATGGCTATATTTTGGTTAGTACTTTACATTACGGTCAATCTTACCGCCATTCTATATTTAGGGGCGCTAGCTGTTTCGGGAATTTCAGGATTTGGCTTCTTCCCATGCATGATTTTTTTGGCGATTTTTGCTATTATTATCACCTTAGGTGGTATGAAAGTAATCGGTTTTACGGATGTGATTCAAGTATTTTTCTTGGTTATAGGCGGCCTAGCGGCGACTTATCTTGCCATTACACTCGTTGCTGAAAATTACGGCACTAATGGTCTTGCAGAAGGATTAAAAGCGATGAAAACAAACCACGATGACCATTTTCATATGATATATCCTAAAGGTAATCCTCACTATATGTCATTACCTGGATTAACGGTATTATTTGGAGGTATGTGGATCGCCAACCTAAATTACTGGGGATGTAATCAATATATCACCCAGCGAGCACTAGGCGCAGATCTTGACACAGCTCGAAAGGGGTTATTGTTTGCCGCATTTCTCAAATTATTAATGCCTATTATTGTAGTATTGCCAGGTATCGCCGCTTATACTTTGTATCAAAAAGGTGAATTTCAAGCTGAAATGATGGGTCCCGATGGATTGGTCAATCCAGACAGAGCTTATCCAGTTTTACTTAATCTTCTTCCTGCTGGAATAAAGGGACTTTCATTTGCTGCATTAACTGCTGCAGTGGTTGCTTCACTAGCTGGTAAAGCAAATAGTATATCAACCATATTTACACTTGACATCTTCAAAAAGTATATCGGCCCTGAGGCTTCTGAGGAAAAGCTGGTCTGGATCGGCAGAATAGTTATCATCATAGCGATGGTAATGGCGATCGTGATCTCACCATTTATGGGCATTGACGAAAAAGGTGGTTTTCAGTTCATTCAAGAGATGACTGGTTTGCTATCACCGGGTATTTTTGCAGCCTTCTTCATGGGTATGTTTTGGAAACGTACCAATTCAGCGGGTGCATTTTTTGCTATTGTTGGAGGGTTTTTGATCTCATTGGCTATGAAATTCAATTGGCTACCATTTATGGATACTTCTGCGATTCCATTCCTTGACCAAATGGGTTGGGTATTTCTTATTCTGGTGATTGGCATGGTGATTTTAGCCTATGCGCTCCCTGATGAGAAAAAAGGCTTAGAAATAGATGTTTCTATGTTTAGAACGAGCCAAGGATTTGCGATTGGAGCGGGCATTGTGTTCGCAGCCTTGATATCATTATATTGGTTTTTCTGGTAATTAAGCGTTTTTGAAAATAAATAATAATCGGTGGTTATAGGCTTATGAAATAGTTTGTAATCACCGATTTTGTTAGCACAAAAACCTAAATGAAAAAATCTTTATTATTCATACCTTTTATTATCTACGGCTGCATCTGCTTGTGGAGTATGGATAATATTTTCTTTTGGGATACGGTTCAACTTGGGGCAAAACATGCTTTTCATTTTTATGAAAATGGATCAAGTCAATGGTTACTTCCTGATGACATTGATAGTGGGCATATACCTATTTTTGGGATGTATCTGGCGTTGATGTGGACTGTTTTTGGCAAAAGCCTTATCGTCAGCCATATCGCTATGTGGCCATTTGTGATCGGTATTTTACACCAAGGATATAAATGGATTACGAGAAAAGTAGATACCAATTACGTACCTTATGCATTCCTAATTCTGATGTTAGAGCCTACACTGATGGCTCAGTGCAGTCTTGTGAGTCCGGACGTAGTTCTGATGTACGCATTTATTCACTTGATAAACGTGATAGAAGCCCAAGAAAAAAGTTGGCTTAAATATGCGCTTGTCGTCTTGCTAGGCCTAATTAGTATGCGAGGAGCGATGATCTTGGCGGTGCTTTTTGTTTACGAATGCTACATCTCACAGAGGCCACAAGATTTATTAAAACATTGTATTTCAAAATTAAAATTTTACCTTCCTGCATTCCTAATATGGACTGCATATATGGGCTACCATTACCATGTTAAAGGATGGATCGGCTATCACATTGATTCGCCTTGGGCATCATCATTTGCCAAGGCCGATCTCTCAAAAATGGTCAAAAACATAGCTATCATGGGTTGGCGAATGATAGATTTCGGTAGATTTGGTTTGTATATCATCATAGCCACGGCGCTGTTGAGCAAAACTTCTACTTTTTGGCCGAAAGGCAAAAATATGATTGTATTATGCTCGCTTCTTACACTGGGACTAGGTTATAGTTTTGTAGCTTTTGCAGGATTGCAGGGTCATCGATATCTCTTGCCATTGTATTGGGTGGCGGCAACTATTGCCGTCTTAGGGTTGCAGTCTTTGACCAAATATAGGATAGCAGCCACAATGACTCTTATCTTTTGCTTAATCACGGGGCACCTTTGGCGATATCCGTTTGGTGTATCACAAGGTTGGGATGCAAGTCTCGCTTATGCGCCTTATATGTCTGCGAGAGAACAAATGTACATATTGATAGATCAACAAAACATACCTAATAATGAGATTTCATCATCCTTCCCCAACAAAAGTGAGCAGCGTTTCATGGATCTTTCCGACAGTCGGCAGTCACATACAGCTATTGAAATTGGCAAGAGTCCTTATATCTTGTGGTCCAATATTTACAATGAAATACAACCTGAAACGCTTCAAGACATTCGTCAAAAATATATGTCAGTTTGCATCGTTGTAAGAGCAGGGGTAAGGTTGGAATTATTCAAGTTGAAGTAAATAGATTCAAACATAAAACCACCTTTTTTGGTATCTATAATAGTTCTCTTCATATGCGCCAAAACCTTCGTTGCGCTGTGCTATTGATTTCATCTGTGATCCTGTAAAATCAAACACTTCATACTCACCTGCATAATGAGCAATCATGTGATCTATCAGGGCAAAAGTAAGACCATTATCCTTCGCAAATGGATCACTTGCTATTAAGAGAAAATAGATCCTTTTTTTGAATCTCATGCAGACTCCAAGACACCGATGCTCTCCCGATGAATTAAGCCAAAATATGTCTAAAACTCCTTTTGATTGAGCAGACATAAGAAGCCTAGAGACTATCTTTTGCTCCTTTTCATTCATATCGAACGGCTGATGCTGGACTAAAAATGGAATAGTATCACTAGGATTATCTGTCTTTGTCACTTGAAAATCTACTTGTAATGCAGCTATCAAATTTCGCTTTGTATTGCGATTGTATTTCTCTCTTATTTGTTCAATACTTGTAGGGATTGACAATATATGATTTGTTACTGATGTAAATCTGTCATCAACGTGATGATCACCATGTATGGTGATATCAATGACCCTCAAACGCTTTTGTAGTAAAAGCATCATGCTATCTTGCGTACTTTTAATCAACGGATTTTTGCTAAATATACCCAACTGTTGAGATAGATAAGGCCTATAAAAATAAGAAATCAATCCCCATTTTCGTTTGGCGAAAATAGGCAAAATGCTATGATAATCATCGGTCATGATGGCACTCCAACCAGCGTCAGTAACTGCATCAAGATACCAAGATAGACCATAAATATGTCCACTCGGCGAATTAAGGATTACATCATCCCAAAGATCCGTGTCTATTTGATGGCGCTGAATTATTGATATCGACACATCGATTGATTATTAAGACTTATACATTTGTTCGATTGCTTCACGAGATTTTTGCATGATGACTCTTCTTTTGAGTTTCATCGTTGGTGTCAATTCTGAATCTGAGCCATCCGTCTTGGTAGGATCCCATGTGGTCGGTAGGATCGTAAATTTCTTTATTTGCTCAGTATGGCTTAAGTCTTTATTAACATGGTCTACAGTCTCTTGAATTCTAGCTTTGACTACATCAAGATTGATCGCATCTGCTAGATTTGTCCATGGGATTTGGTGTTCTTCACACCACTTCACTAGTGCCTCTCCTGAAGGAATGATAAGTGCACTTACAAATTTCAGATTATCACCGATAACCATAGCCTGATCAATCAAAAAATCTTCTTTGAGTCCTATTTCTATAGGCGCTGGTGCAACATACTTGCCGCCAGAAGTCTTGAGTAATTCTTTTTTGCGATCGGTTATTTTAAGAAATTTGTTACCTCTAGGCCCATCGACTAGCATACCGATGTCACCCGTTTTAAAATATTTTTTACCATTGATCTCTGCAAATACTGCTGCTGTCTGCTCTGGTTGATTGTAATAACCGATCATGACATTTGGGCCATTGACTGCAATTTCGCCATCAGTGGTGACGACTTTTCCATCATCATCAAGGAAAACCAAATCCATCATCGGCAATACCGTACCTACTGTTCCTATCTTGTTGATATTATCGTAGTATTGATTAAGAGAAATCACTGGGGAAGTCTCAGTCAATCCATATCCTTCGGTGATGATGTTACCAGCTGCTGAGAATACCCTCGCAATCTTCTGCGGACAAGCTGCAGCACCCACCGCTATTGCGCGTACATTCCCACCTAGCGCGCCACGCCACTTGCTAAATATCAATTTATCAGCTATTTTGAATTGGATTGAGTCCCAGACTCCCAATTTACGGTCGTGCTCAAAATGATCAGTAAGTGCAAGCGCCCAGAAGAATAACTTCTTCTTGATACCACTCAAATCTTGACCTTTGGCATATATCTTCTCATATACTTTTTCTAGTAGTCGTGGTACAGTCGTAAAATAATGCGGTTTCACATCGGCAAGATCGCCAGATTCTCCGCCCAAGTTATCGGTACCCGTAAAATTAATTTCGACACCTTTTCCCGTATAAACATACAAAATGGCCCGCTCAAAAATGTGGCAAATAGGCAAAAAACTCAACACCTTATCCCCTTTATTAACCGGCAACATATGACCGCATGAGTCTACGACAGATTGAATATTATTATGTGTCAGCATAACACCTTTGGGGTTTCCAGTTGTTCCAGATGTATAGATGATAGTGACTAAATCTTCAGGTTTTACTTGCTGGGACAAAAGTTCGACCTTTTCTAAATGCTCCGATGATAACAAGTCCTTCCAAAATAATCTACCACCTTGTTTATCAAAACAAACAATATCTTTTAAGGATGGTACTTGACTTTGGGCTTGTGATAATTTATCAAACAGATCTCCTTCACCAACAAAGCACATTTTTACTCCTGCTTCGTTGAGGATATATTCGTATTCACGCGGACTTATTGTGGCATACATAGGTACGGAGATTGCCCCGATATATTGAATAGCTAGGTCTGTGATCACCCATTCTGGTCTATTTTTGGCAACAACTATACCCACCTTATCGTTTGGCTTAACGCCACGGTCAAGAAGTCCTGAACCTAACTCACGCGCAAGTTTGATAACATCCCCAGTACTGTAGTATTCCCACGTATTATTAACGCGAGCACCTACATACCGAGTGATCGACTCATCGTCGTATTGGTTATGAATATTGTCAAATAATCTTGTGGCTTTCATTTTGAAATAATAAGGTTTGTTAGAAATAGAGTTGTACCAAAAAACAGTCCAAATGTAATTAATTATTGATAAACAGTTACATTTTTGGCCAATTTGTCAAATACTATGCACAGATATCCTACTGTAATTAGTAAAATGTAATATCACATTAGTAATTTATTATATTTGTCCTGCAAAATATAATTACTTGTCGTGAAAAATAAAAAAAACCAACCCATCACAGCTTCTCCAACTCAGCCTGCACCAATTGGAAAATCAGCATCCGGTCCTGGTAGTAATTTTTTTAAATGGAATCCATTAATTGTCTTCATGATAGGTATGCTTTGCTACGTCAATACGCTCAACCATGGTTACACCCAAGACGACGCTATTGTAATCTATGACAATATGTATACTAAAGAAGGTTTTTCGGGGTTGAAAGGGCTATTTACAAAGGATACTTTCTTTGGTTTTTTCAAAACGGAAGGCAAGGCAAATCTTGTGAAGGGTGGTCGCTATCGTCCCATGACGCCTGCTATGTTTGCCATAGAATACAAGCTGGCTGATGGAAAACCTTGGCTCGGACACTTAGTCAATGTATTACTTTATGGATTTTTGTGCTGGATGGTCTATAAATTTTTGGCATCATTGATCCTTCATAAAAACAATACAGATGCCGCGCACTATATGGTCTTTGCTGCAGCCATTTTGTATGCCGTCCACCCATTGCATACCGAAGCCGTTGCTAATATCAAAGGTCGTGATGAGATCGTAGCGATGATAGCGAGTATCACAGCAGCATGGATGACGGTTAGATATTTTGATAAGGGAAAGATAGCTTCACTAATTCTAGGCGCTTTTGTTTTCTTTATCGGCTTACTTTCCAAAGAAAACACGATTACATTTCTAGCAGTTGTGCCGTTATGTCTTTATTATTTTAGGGATTTGACCCTAGGCAGTGCGATTGCAAGAAGCTTATATCTCATCGTGCCTACCGTTTTGTTTTTGATGATTCGTTTCGCTGTCTTGGGCAATGATTTTGGCGCTGAGCCACAAGAGTTGATGAATAATCCATTTCTAAAACTTGTAGATGGAACTTATGTATCGATGTCTGGGGTAGAGCGATTTTCAACAACTATTTACACGCTAGGTCGGTATGTTATGTTGCTCATTTGGCCACATCCGCTAACCAATGATTATTATCCACGCCACATAGCCATTATGACGATGAGTGATCCCAGCGTTTTGATGAGTATCCTGATTTATATGATGTTGATATGGCTGTCTATTTGGGGCTTGCGCCGAAAACATATACTTGGATTCGGTGCTGCTTATTACCTAATCACACTTTCGATAGTGAGCAATATCGTTTTTCCAATTGGTACCAATATGTCAGAGCGATTTATGTTTATGCCGTCTTTAGGCTTTGTCCTGATTGTCGCTTATGGTCTGATCCATGTATTATACAATAAGGCAGGTTCTACTGTGATGCTGGCAACGACAGCATTGATAGCGATGGCAGGTGCGGGCAAAACATTTTCTAGAAATATGGCTTGGCAGGATGATTTTACGCTATTTACGACGGATGTAAAGGTCTCGCAAAACAGTGCAAAAGCGCAAAATGCCGCTGGCGGCTCCCTTACTACAGAAGCGCTCAAACTCGATGAAAGCGGCAAACCTAAATATACGCCTGAAGAACAAAAAGCAATGTACACCCGAGCAATAGGACATCTTCAGAAATCGGTTCAAATCCACCCTACCTACAAAAACCCATATCTCATTATGGGTAATTCTCATTACTACCTGCAAGAATATGATGCGGCTATCAAAGCGTATGAAACGGCTATAGCGATCGATCCTAGTTTTGAAGACGCAAACAAAAACCTGGTCATTACCTTAAATGATGCTGGAAAAGCA
>JANMMV010000574.1:0-1964 GCA_031373565.1 Saprospiraceae bacterium | reverse complement strand
GACGGCGAATAATTGAAGTTATTAATAGCTTTTCCTTGAGAAATAGAATACAAAATCAAACCGTTACCAGCAGTACCTATGACAAGTATATCATTGGGATATTCTTTTAACGCTGCGACGTCCAACACAATTCCTAAAAAGGCTACCACTTCAAATTTGCCTGTTGTTGGGTCAAATTTTGCCAATCCCCTATTATATCCGGCCCAAATATTTCCATATGAATCTTGATATAATTCTTTTCCTTCTAGCGATACATCAGCTTTTATATTAGGACTTCCGTAAAACTGGAGATTCTTTTTATCTTTATCAACTTTATAGATTCCCTTCATCCCCATCAACAATATTTCCCCACCTTTTGTCAATAGTACGTCTCCATCATGTCGCAACAGAGAAATTTTTTCGTCATAATAGTGATAAAACACTTCTGTTTCTGGATCAAATTTGTCTATCCCTTTACCATGGACAATCCACAACTTCCCATCGCTATCTTCTGCAATACCACGAGTAGTGTTGTGACCTAGTGTTTCATCATTTTCATCATCGTGAAGATATCTTTTGAACTGGCCAGTTTCTCTATAAAACCGATTAAACCCTCTAGATGTCGACACCCAATAGCGTCCTTTACTATCTTCAAAAAACTTGTCGGTAAACGATGAAGAAATGGTCGTAGAATCTTCTTCACTGTAGTAATAATTGGTAAATGTATATCCATCATACTTTGACAAACCACCCATGGTACAGAACCACATAAAACCATACTTATCTTGATTTACACTGAATACATGATTTTGGGCAAGACCGTCTGCGGCATTGAGGTATTCAAATTCAGTTGTAAACTGCTGACTTGCCACCACAAATGATAAGCAAGTCAGTAATAAAGTAAGAGTATGGTTCTTAAAAATTTTCAATATTTTGTTTTATTGGCGTAAAGATATTTAATTAAAAATACCCAAATCAAATTATCATCTAGTGATGCACGGTAAATGCACGTGTGAATATATGATTTTTGTCAGTAAATGTGATATAATACATACCTGAGGGCAAAGTGCTAACATCCACACTATTGGTATCTATGTATCTTGCAATGGTTGTGCCAAATACATTTTTCAAAATCATCTCCTCGGGAAGACTTCCATTCTCATTGACTATGTTTAAGACATCACTAGTCGGATTAGGGTAAATTTTAACATTGGCATATTCAAAATCTTTTGCAGAAGATGTCATCCCCTGTACACAAAAAGTATCAGTTATAGCAACACATCCATTAGGATTGGTGACGGACATTTGGTAACATCCCACACTAAGTCCTTCCATAGTAATCGAAGTTGTGCTAGTTGCACTAAATACACCACAAGATCCTGTGATAGGCACACAAGTAAATGCATATCCTGATAGCACACCTAACATTGATATCACAGCTTGACCCGGCGCTCCTGGCCTATGATTAATGATCGTATCTATTGTCAATACCATTGGTGCTGCGTGTCCTACTAGATAAGTTGATACGGCTGTACAATTATTGTCATTTGTGACGGTCACAGAGTATGTAGCAGCACATACGTCTAGCAAATTCGGCGTGTTATTGCCACCAGTCCATCCGATAATTGTCGGCATACTACCATCGCTCAGCCCATTGATGACAACGCTACCATTACAATCATCATAGCATACTGCATTTGTCACGGTAGCTATTATCTGATACGGTACACAGATATATGGTAAGATCGTGACCGTTGCAGTAGCCACACAATCATTTGCATCTTGTATCATTACCGAATATTGACCAGGTGCAAGGTTTTGTGCTACATTTGTAAATGCACCATTACTCCATGTGTAAGAGATCGGTTCCGTCGCGCCATCTACTATAACCATAGCCGACCCGTTTGCACATGCAAAGCAACTTTCATCTGTAGTGGTCGTAGTCACACCCAGATTGCAAGCACATGCAAAACTGACAGGTACAT
>JANMMV010000549.1:0-5077 GCA_031373565.1 Saprospiraceae bacterium | reverse complement strand
TCCTTACGCAGCGATGGGCAACCTACAGTGCAGAGCCTTTGAGTGATTTTACCCAAAGGATTTATATGATGTTGCAAAAGAATATGGACATTTATCCGCCAGCATTACAAGAGAAGATACCGCGCATGATCAAAGACGATTTTTTGTATTCTTGTGAAAACATCGAAAGGCTAATTAGGACTTTTGCCATGGTGGCCAAACGCGCCAAATTTGATAACCATTTTGACCGAGCACATATTGATCTTATCGAAAATGAAGAAGCGCTCGGTTTGTGTTTTGATACTTTTTTTCCAGATTTAGTAACCCACATTGGTGATTACTGTGATTGTCATTGATCATTAAACATAGTTCACAGATGAAAAAATATGGATTAATAGGGTATCCTTTGAGTCATTCTTTCTCACCAGCATACTTCAATGACAAGTTTGAGAGAGAAGGAATAGATGCCCGGTATGATGCTTTTCCGATAGCTACTATTTCTGATTTCGAGAACCTTATCCGAGAACATGATTTTTCAGGTCTCAATGTGACCATCCCTTACAAGCAGGACATCATTCCTTATCTTGATGGTCTATCTGATGAGGCAAGTATCATCGGTGCGGTGAATACCATCAAGTTCGAAAATGGCAAAATGATCGGTTATAACACAGATGTTGATGGTTTTGAAAAATCGCTTACAGACTTAGTTGGAGATATCACCCAGATAACAGGCGCTATGGTACTAGGGACAGGTGGCGCTTCCAAGGCGGTTTCTTATGTCTTGAATAAGTACGCTATTCCTTATGTAATGGTTAGTAGATCAAAGGCGAATTTTACCTATGATGATATTGATGAGCAGAGTCTGTTGAATTTTCCACTCATCATCAATACGACACCATTAGGGATGAATCCCAATGAAAACACTTCGCCAGATCTTCCATACGAGCTAATAACCAAAAATAATATTTTATACGATCTCGTATATAATCCCGAGAAAACATTATTTTTGAGCGAAGGAATGAAAAGGGGTGCTTTGTGCAAAAATGGATATGATATGCTCATTTATCAAGCAGAAGAAGCCTTCCTAATTTGGAACAGATAATTTAAGGTAAAAATAAATTTTTCACATTACACCATATGAGTGATCCCAGTGCTTCATTACAACTAGACTTTTCTAATACAGAAGTAGCATTTTCAAATAAATCGGATAAAGAGCTAAAGAGAACTGATTGGCTCTTTCGCATGATGAATAATCGAAGTTTAGTCAATATAGGATCTCAGCTAGGACTTTGGGCTATCAATTGGCGGATTCCCTTTACAGAGTTGGTTGTACGCAATACCATCTTTCCGCAGTTTTGTGGTGGTGAAAACTTACTTGGTTGCCAAAGATCGATTGATAAGTTGTATGATTTTGATACACTGACGATCTTGGATTATGGCGCCGAAGGCAAGAGCGATGAGAAAGACCTTCAGTTTACGATGAATGAGACACTCAAGGCAATAGAAATGGCGGCATCTAATAATAGCGTGCCCGTTGTCGTGACCAAGTTTACGGGATTGATTGATACAGAGATACTTGAGAAGCTTCACGGCAAAAAAAAATTGACTGATCTAGAGCAGCGTAAATATCAAAAATTTGCTGAAAGAGTTGAAACGATTTGTGAAAAAGCCTTTTCTCTCGGCGTAGGCTTATACGTCGACGCTGAAGAAACGTGGATTCAAGATCCAGTGGATGCCATGGCGTTACAAATGATGGAAAAGTACAATAAAGAGAAGGCAACGGTTTACAATACATATCAGATGTACACGCACTTTAAGCTTGAAAAGCTCAAGGAGCATCATGGATATCTTAAAGCGAAAGGTGTCATCTTGGGTGCCAAGTTAGTTCGCGGAGCCTATATGGAAAAAGAAAATGCACGCGCGATAGAAATGGGCTATCCTACACCGATCCAACCGAGTAAAGAAGCCACCGATAGAGATTATGATGCTGCTTTGAGATATTGCGTAGAACATGTAAACACGATTGCATCTTGTTGTGCATCTCACAATGTAGATAGTAATATGTTGCAAGCCAAACTTATCCACGAGAAGGGTATCGATAAAAAACATCCCAACATCAATTTTTGTCAACTCTACGGTATGAGTGATAACATAACCTTCAATCTTGCCGATGCTGGTTATAATGCAGCAAAGTATGTTGTCTATGGCCCTATCAAGGACGTGATACCCTACCTTATCCGTCGGACGCAGGAGAATTCATCCGTCTCTGGTGAAATGGGTCGCGAAGCAAAACTGATAAATACAGAGATGGTCAGACGTGGGCTAAGAAGCAAATAAAACTACAGATTAGCCCATATGCAGCCCAGCGTTAGCTTCACCACTTGTCAGACAGATGACCAATTGCGCCAAATTTTGGCATTGCAGAAAGAAAATTTGCGCTTCACAAAATCAGAAGATGTAGAACGCGATCAAGGTTTTGTGACGGTATCGCATACGTTTGATACACTAAAAGCCATGAACGAAGATGCACAGCACATTATCGCATTAGACGGTGATCAATTAGTGGGTTATGCCCTGGCCATGACAAAAAAATTTAAGCATAGTATCCCAGAGTTGGTTGCCATGTTTAATATGATTGATCGTCTTTCCTACCATGGTACATCACTTCAAGACACACCTTATATAGTGATGGGACAAATCTGTGTAGCCGCTTCGCATCGCGGTCTTGGGGTTTTCGATGGGATGTATAAGCATTATTTTGAGATGTATAAACCGTCATATTCATTGGTCATCACAGAAGTGGCTAAGCGAAATACACGATCTATGAGAGCGCACGAGCGGGTAGGTTTTGAGACTTTACATACGTATAAGGAAGAAGGCTCCGAAGACTGGGTAGTGATTGCTTACGCGCTATAGTTTGCTTCGTACAGAATAAAAATTTTGGGTTGAACGTTTATTTTTATACTTTTGGCTTTTATTTATAAAATATTTTTCACTTACATCATTCAAATGACACGAACATTTATCTCTAGCTTTTTGGCAATATCATTCATCACCATGATCATCTCTTGCAAAGATAATGGTGCGACTCCAAATACTACGGCAACTACTTCGGTTGCTTCGACCACATCGCCATCCGGTGACAAAATCGTTTTTGTAGATATAGATACTTTATTGACAAGATCAGATTTGTACAAGGAGAAAAAAGCAGATCTCGAAGGGCAACAAAAAGTGGCAGAGAAAGCCATTGCGGGCAAGATTCAAGCATTTCAGTCTAGATCGCAACGATTTCAACAAGAAGTTGCGCAAATTCAACAAAAAGCAGCTACGATTGCACCTGTGGAATTAAAAAAACTCGAAGAAAAGTACATGCAGCAAGAAGCAAATCTCGCGAAGGAACAAGAGGCCCTATATGGACAACGAGACAATGCAGCAATGGAACTCGAAAAAAAGCTAACGGCTGCGCAACTTGAACTCAAGAAGAATATTGACGATTACCTAGCCAAATTAGCGAAAGAAAAGGGTTATGAATTGATCTTAATCAAAGGTTCAACAGGCGCAGTGATGTACGGTGATACTCGATTAGATATAACCGAAGCCGTGGTTGATCAATTGAACATCGAATATAAGGCCAAAAACAAAAAATAGTATATCTTTGTTATCTATAAATCAATTAATATAAATTATTATGAAGCATACATTTCTTTTCTCCTTGTTTTTGATAGCTGCGGTTTCATGTCAATCTCAGACACCAGTAAAACAAAGTGCTACGACTGATGCACCAAGCTCAACTATCGAAGTAAGCTACACTGATATTGATATTAAACAAGCCAAGCGTATGGTAGAGCAAGGTAAAGATATCGTTATCCTCGATGTGCGAACACCTGAAGAAGTAGCAGCTGGTAAAATTGCAAACTCGATCAATATTGATATAAACGCTACGGACTTTAGAACAAAGTTAAATGCCCTAGACCGCAAAAAAGTATATCTTGTATACTGTCATGCTGGCGGCAGGAGCGCAAAAGCAAGTAACATCATGAGGGAGATGAACTTCCTTCAAGTGTTCAATATGAAAGACGGTTTTAGAGATTGGAATGAATAGAGCGTTCTTCGGAACTTGGGAAATAGGAAAAGGGTAATGATCAAAGGATTGTTGCCCTTTTTTTTTACTGAAACGGAAGCCGGCACAATTGGATAGCAACTTTCATCCAAACTACAGGTATCTTGCTCTATCTACCCGCAAATACCCTAACTTATCATTCCGTAAAATGTCGGGTAAACAACGAATTATCAAATAATAACCCCCATTATGCGGAATATAAGCATAAAATACTTGCTATTTGAAAAATGCTGCCCTATCTTTGTTTTGATATATTACTATTTAATCCCCAATGACTTTAAGACTGCCACGCACTTTACGGTTACCGAGTAAACCGATTCTAGATAAAAACTTACTCAAGCTACGATAATTGTGGTAATTTTGATGGACTTTGGATCAAAACATCTTTGTTATGAACAACAAATTATTACAAGCGTGTAGCTTGCAAAATAAAAAAACTACACACACACACACACACACACACAGAATAATGTTCTGTGGCTCAAAACGCTATTGTTAGTAATGACCTTATGGGTTGGAAGTATGGATGTCGGATGGGGGCAGGAATGTAGATATTCAAATCCTGAAATACCTACGTCAGAATCAATGGGAGCATGTTACTTTGAAGGTGGGACTGTATCCGAATTTTATTCAATTTGCTCACCTTTTTCATTGGTTGGAGACCCAACTCAAGATATGACAATTACATTTGGAGGGGATCTGATAGTTGGTGATTTAGGTGGCGGATATTTTCAAAGATGCACATTACTATTTGAGAAAAATACCGGTATTGTTGTTCCCTTCAATGATTTTCAAAACCCGCAAGAAGTAGCTCTAGTGGATTGTATTCTAAACAGTTGCGATCCAATTGATAAATGGAACGGTATTTCCCCAAATGATGAAACATCAGTATCTCTTCTTAGGACAAAGGTTATAAATGCGATAACTGGTATTGGGCCTTATTTTTATGATGTTACTTTAGATCATTCCGATATTAAT
>JANMMV010000517.1:0-1500 GCA_031373565.1 Saprospiraceae bacterium | reverse complement strand
CTCTTGGTTGGTATCAGTACCCGTATCAATGATTGCCACAACGATACTATCTCCCCGGGTAGTTACCCCGCCAGTAGTGCTGTCCCAGGCTTGTTGCAAGCCAATATCCAAACCTCGGTTGCCACCATTTTGCCCCTGATTGTACCACTGCCATTGCTGAGGGAAGAGCGGGTCATTGGGGGCCGTACCGCGCAATTCGACATAGTGGTTGAATTGAGCCAGCACAACCGTAGGGTCTTGCCGCAGCAGGTTCAGCAATTGGTTTTCATCAGTACAATTTGGATCGAATTGAATTTTCCAAATGTTGAGGGTTGAGGCCACTGGAACAAATGCCTGAATGCAGGAGTAGACAGATTGCGCTTTTTTCTCCAGTTTATTTTGTGACCACAGCGTGGCATCACTATTGGGTTGGAGTTGCAAGAGGAGTTCGCCGGGTACGTGGGTAGGCGCTTGAGCACACAAAAAACAACTCCAGAGGCACAATACAAGGAAGGTAAAAGTTTTATGCATTGGGTCAAAGTTTAGGTCGGTCCAAGTTTTGAACGCGAGTAGGGTGTTTTTATTTTGACTCGCCTATTGTTACATCAAGCACTTGTTGCTGTAACTCTTTTTTAGAAGGTAAATAAAGTTGATACTTACTCGCAAAAATCTGATCATTATCCTCGGGGAGCGTTATTTCTACTAAAGCATCGTTTTTGTCTTTGCAGATGATTATGCCGATTGTTTTGTTCTCATCAGCATTTCGTTCAAATCGATCATAATAGTTGACATACATCAGCATTTGCCCTAAATCTTGATGTTTGAGTTTACCGATTTTTAGATCAATGAGGATAAAACAACGCAACAAGCGGTTATAAAAAACTAGGTCTACATAATAATGCTCTTCATCAAAAGTGAACCGGATTTGCCTGCCAGCAAATAAAAATCCTTTTCCCAATTCTAGCATAAAATGCTCAAGTTGATTTATTATTGCTGTTTCAAGATCAGTTTCAGAATATGTGCTTTTTCCCTCTAAGCCTAAGAATTCAAGTACATATGGGTCTTTGATAACGTCGGTTGGCTTTTCAATTACTTGGCCTTTTTGAGCTAGATCAGTTACTTGCTTTTTATCTCTACTTAAGATTAATCGTTCATACAGAGAGCTATTAAACTGACGTTTCAGTTCCTCGATTCCCCAGTTACTCTGCATCGATTCCAGTTCATAAAAGTTCCGTTCATCTGAATCTTTAATTCTACTTAACAAAACATAATGAGACCAACCTAACTGAAAGGGAATGTTATGTTGATCTTCAAAAATCCGAGAACTTTTCTCGGATTTTTGGAGGGAGATGGTTAGTGGTAATCTATTGCGATAAGCGAGATAAAATTTTCGCATATTTTCCAAATTATCGACGGAATAACCTTTCCCATAGGCTTTTGTCAATTCTAAACTTAAAAACTTAAGTATTTCTTTAGAGTAGGAGGCTCTGCTCTCACCACTTTGTTCATGTTCTACAATGT
>JANMMV010000511.1:0-8031 GCA_031373565.1 Saprospiraceae bacterium | reverse complement strand
TGAGGAGTCTCCCGAAGTACCTGAGGAGTCTCATGAAGTACCTGAGGAGTCTCATGAAGTACCTGAGGAGTCTCACGAAGTACCTGAGAAGTCTCATGAAGTACCTGAGAAGTCTCACGAAGTACTTGAGAAGTCTCGCGAAGTACCTTTGGGTTTATGGGACGGTGTAGAATTTTGTGTTAATATTAATGGCTTGCGCTTATCTGTTTTCAGATAAATAGAAATTTGTCCAACATAAAACATAATTATTTTGGACACATTAACGTTATTATAACTTATTTATCTGCAAAAGAGCTAGATAAAGGGATTAATCAACTAATGTACAAAATCAGGCAATTTTATAACAACTATGAGATAGTTTGATATTATGTAAACATAATATGAAATATCATAAGGTACATTGTTTTATGGCATTCAAATGTAAAAGCGATATATAAAGATATATCGGTAATAGTGTTGACATCAAAGAGGTCCATTTTACCGTCGAAGACTAACCAAATTTTTTTTTATGTTTGCTAGACGAAAGTGCACATCTTTGGATGTAGCAAAATCAAGATGGCAGGGTATGGTCAGTAGAGACCCTGAAATGGATTTAGGCAATGGACTTAGTGCCAGAACCTACAAAGCATCAATCGACGCTGTTGAAGCAAAGTTGATGCGTGTCAATAACATTGCTGCTGAAAATCAAACCGTAAGGGCGGAACTTCGCGACATGGAACGGGAATTGGGTGATCTCAATGATCGTTACTTCAAGGGTACCGCTTCAAAATTCGGGACGAGTAGCTCAGAGTACATGGCAATAGGAGGTACTAGAAAAAAAGACAAGAGAAAATCCAGTCTTTTGGACGAATCCTCTCCTGCTATGCCGAGCGAGGTTTAGTCTGTCTTCAAACTTGGCTAAACCATCGTGGGTTTTCAACTTGGTCCTTCACTTCGGTGGAGGACCTTTTTTATTTTTAAAATGTACAAAGACGGTGCCACAAAGACACATGCTGTATACTTTTAAAGTTCAGTTACTCAAAGCGACTACATGAATGCTGCACTTTGTGGCAATGAAGTGTATTTTCTGGATTAAGACCTAACCTAATGTTCAACACATCAGAGAATGAATAAAACTAAAATTTCTCTGTTGGTTGATGGCTCAAAAATAAGCTAAATAATCTAGATTGTACTTTTTCCTATTAAAATATGGATTTAAATAATTGTTAAAATAATTTTGGATTACAGGCTGTCTATTGGGCTAAAGCCCAGACCAGGTTGTTGATCTTTTGCTAAAGTTTAAAACCTGTGGCAAATCAAACCTCAGGGCAAAATGGGATTTACTATTTCAGATTAATTAATTTTCATTTATCTTCGGACTTATTGGGCTAAAGCCCATAGCAGGCAATTGTTCATTTAGCCACAGGTTAAAACCTGTGGCAAATCATGGAAATTGGCGACTCACAGTCATAGGCATGAGCCTACACCTACCGAAGAATATGCTGCTTTTCGCATTAAAAATGCTTTAACTCAGAGGACGCATTAGAAATTGAACTTCATGAAAATCTGACTTCATATTTGTCATCGTTCTCACTTTTATGTCATTAATCTGAAAAGGCTACGCAAACAGCTGCCTACGCCACGAGCCAGTAGTTCGTGGTTCAGGCCTGTAAAGCCATTTCGTATGGCTTTTGTTGATGGCCCTCTTGGGTATCATTTTTATACGCATTTCATGAGGAATGTCAACTATTTTGTCATATTTCCATTCGAATGAAGTCCAATAACCTAAAATCTTGGTTTAATATATGTTGAGTTTGGTATAAAGTTCTAGCACATAACCACCTGAAAGCTGTTTTTCTTGCCAGCAACAATAAAAAAAGCCTGGTGTTTCGTCTTATCACCAGGCTTCTACTAATGGTATTAATACCAAAAACCCAATCAGGAATTCAAAAGTTTCCCTGATCTATCATTTATCCGCCTAATGCTGCTGCACCACCTACGATCTCTGAAAGCTCCTTGGTGATGGCTTCTTGACGTGCCTTGTTGTAATTGATTTTGAGTTGCTTCATCATTTCTTCCGCATTAGTAGTCGCATTATCCATCGCTGTCATACGAGCACCGTGCTCAGAAGCATGATTGTCTAAGACAAACTTGCGAAATGATGTCTCTAAAATACTAGGAATCAATCCCGAAAGCAAACCTTCTTTGCTCGGTTCAAACAAATAATCTGCTTTTGCCTTTGATTTTTCACCTGTAGCGTCAGCATCGAGTTTAGCAACGGGCAAGAATTGAACTGCCTGGGGCTCTTGGAGCGCTGCATTTCTAAACTGTCCGTAACAAACTTCAACGATATCGTACTCAGCAGCTGTAAATTTCTCCATTAACATGGTAGAAACTTTCGATACATTTTCAAAACTCAAATCAGAAAACAAATCAACGTAATCAGTGACTAGTGTACAGTTAGGATACCGCTTTTTTAATGAATCATATCCTTTTTTACCTACAAATATAAGACTAAGATTTTTGGCTGCATGCTGGGCTGCATATTCGCCTTCGATTTTTAGAATGGCCTCTTTTATTATATTTGTATTGAAGGCACCACACAATCCACGATTGGATGTGATGACAACGATAGCTACTTTTTTTGGTTCACGTACTTTAACATACGGCGAGTTGATATCCCCATCAAGATTTGATACGATGTTTTTCATCATCTTATCGAGACGATTGGCATATGGTCTCATCTCGGTGATCGCCATTTGTGCCCTACGTAACTTCGATGCCGAAACCATTTTCATGGCTTTGGTTATCTGTTGTGTCGATTGCACCGATTTGATCCGCTCACGGACTTCTTTTAACTTACCAGACATGCCTGATTTTGTTTATTCTTAAAAAATTACGCTTTAAATTGGTTGCTTACTTCAGCTCCTACTCTCTTCAATGTCGCTATGACTTCGTCAGATAGATTTCCTTTACGGATAGCTTCAAGTGTTGCAGACTCCGTACGCTCCATTGTCGTCAAGAATACATCTTCAAATTCACGTACTTTGTTAACCGGTACATTTCTCAATAGACCTTGTGTACCTAAGTAGATCACAGCTGTTTGCTTCTCTACAGATACTGGTGAGTATTGAGGTTGCTTTAGAAGCTCTACATTACGCTTACCTTTCTCAAGTACAGATTGTGTAGCTGCGTCTAGATCAGATCCAAACTTCGCAAATGCTTCTAGTTCTCTGTATTGTGCTTGATCAAGCTTCAAGGTACCTGATACCTTCTTCATCGATTTGATCTGTGCATTACCCCCTACACGCGATACGGAGATACCTACATTGATCGCAGGACGAATACCTGCATTAAACAAGTTAGACTCTAAGAATATCTGACCGTCGGTGATCGAGATCACGTTAGTTGGGATATAAGCAGATACGTCTCCAGCTTGTGTCTCGATGATAGGAAGTGCTGTCAATGATCCACCACCTTTAACCAATCCTGAATTTTTAAGAGAATCTGGAAGGTCATTCATACTACGAGCGATCTCATCATTGTTGATAATTTTGGCTGCTCTTTCTAGTAATCTTGAGTGAAGGTAGAATACATCACCTGGATAGGCTTCACGACCTGGAGGTCTTTTCAACAACAATGATACTTCACGATAAGCAACTGCTTGCTTAGACAAATCATCATAAATGATTAATGCAGGACGTCCAGTATCTCTGAAGAACTCGCCTATCGCTGCCCCCGCAAATGGTGCGTAATACTGCAATGGTGTAGGATCTGATGCTGATGCTGATACGATAGTTGTGTATGCCATTGCTCCGCCTTCTTCAAGTGCTTTAAGTACCTGAGCAACAGTTGATGCTTTTTGACCAGATGCTACATATATACAATATACAGGCTCTCCTCTTTCAAAAAATTCTTTCTGATTGATGATCGTATCGATAGCGATAGCTGTTTTACCAGTTTGTCTGTCGCCGATGATTAATTCACGCTGTCCTCTTCCGATCGGAATCATTGAGTCGATTGCCTTGATACCTGTTTGCAAAGGTTCAGTTACTGGTTGTCTATAGATAACACCAGGAGCTTTACGCTCTAGAGGCATCTCATAAGTTTTACCAGCGATTGGGCCTTTACCATCGATAGGCTCACCTAGCGGATTCACAACACGACCTACGAATCCTTCACCTACGTTGATAGACGCGATACGTGAAGTACGTCTTACTGTAGAACCTTCCTTGATACCGTCAGTTGATCCCAACAATACAACACCCACATTGTCTTCTTCTAAGTTCAATACAATGGCTTCTACACCAGTTTCAAACTTAACAAGTTCTCCGGATTGCGCCTTCGAAAGACCATAAACTCTTGCGATACCATCACCTACTTGGAGGACAGTACCTACTTCTTCGAGTTCTGCTTCTGTTTTGAATCCTGACAACTGTTGCTTCAGTATTGCGGATATTTCATCTGGCTTAACATCAACCATATCTATAAATTTTTATTATTTTTAAAATGATTTTACATATTGATTACCGACAAACTCTTTCTTCAACTGATCAAGTTTGTGTTGCACACTCGCATCATAAAGTTTATCTCCAACTTCGATAACAAACCCTCCCAAGATGTTGGGGTCTATCTTAGTGGTAAGTTCAAGTTTATCCATTGTGATATTTGAAGCTATCAATTTGGCTTTGATATCATTAAGAGCTGACTCGGTCAAAGGTATTGCTGTTGTAAGCGTAACCGCTGAGATCCTATTCAACTGTTTATATTGGCTCATGAATTCAGAGCTAATATCAGTAAGTACTGCTTCTCTTCCTTTACGAAGGATGATATCAAAAAATGCTGTTGTCGTCTTACTTATCTTGCCTTCAAATATGGCACTAAATATAGATTGCTTCTTTGAAGTATTGATGATAGGGCTCTTGAGCATCAAACTGAAATCTCGGTTTTTTGCTACTTCACCAAAAAGTTGAATGTCTTTGACAACCGTCTCCATCTCATTGCGTTCAACCGCAAGGTCGATTAGAGATTTGGCGTACCTTGACGAAATTCTGTTAACTGACATCTTTATTTTTTATATCCTAATGTGGATGTTTCTATTTAGTTAAGATTAAGGTCTTTAACAAGCGTATTGACAAAAGTCTCTTGCTCAGTATTGCCTTTTAGTTCTTTGCGAATCACTTTCTCTGCAATTTCTAAAGCCATTGAACCGATTTCATTTTTTAGTTCGAGCATCGCTGCTTTCTTTTTATTATCGATTTCAGTCATCGCATTTGCTACGATTTTAGAAGCTTCTTCTTTTGCTTTATCTTTTGCTTCCGTGATCATTTGATTTTTGATGTCTTTCGCCTCCTGAAGAATTTTGACACGCTCATTTCTAGCTTCTGCCAATAATTTTTCGTTATCAGACTTCATATTTGAAACTTCTTCACGTGCTAATTTAGCTTGATCTATCGCTTCTTGGATATCATTCTCACGTTTTGCGAGTGCTTCTGTGATAGGTTTGAAAGCATATTTTGCCATGATGACCCAGAAAAGGATGAAGATCACTGCTGACCAAAATGCGCCTCCCATAGTAGGCTGAAAAGGAGTAAAGTTTAATAAAACTAACATACAATTGTATTTCTAAATTTTAAAAGATAAAATAAACAGACCCCTTTGCCAACCGCATCGCAAGTCTGTTTGATTTTTTGTCAAAGCTAGATGATTACTTAGCCATGAAGATAGAAAGAATCATCGCGATCAATGCTGCACCTTCTACAAGTGCTGCCATCAAGATCATAGCGCCTCTGATATCTCCAGATGCTTCAGGTTGTCTTGCGATACCTTCTACTGCTTTACCTCCGATCATTCCGATTCCGATTCCAGCTCCAATAACTGCCAAACCAGCTCCAATTGCTCCAAATGTACTTCCCATTGTATATGTATTTAAAAAATTAAAATGTATATAATCTATTAATGATGCTCAGCATGTGCGTGCTCTTCTGTAGCTGCTCCAATGTAAGATGCCGCTAATAATGTAAACACATAGGCTTGTAGAAATGCTACTAACAACTCTATCGCCATCATGAAAAGCGTTAAAGGAACTGCCAAAACTGTTCCGATACCAGCTCCCGCCATATCTGTTCCTGACTTACCAAAAACAAAAATCAATCCTATAAAACTCAATATCGCCACGTGACCTGCAGATATATTACCAGCCAAACGAAGCATCAATGTCAAAGGTTTGATAAACAACGATGCGATCTCTATAACGGAAAGCAAAGGCTTAACCGCTGTAGGAACGCCTGGCATCCACAAAATGTGCTTCCAGTAGTCTTTATTGCCATTGATATTGACAATGATAAAAACGATTAGCGACAATACCAATGTTATAGAAATATTACCCGTAACGTTGACTGATCCTAGGAAGGGAACTTGACCAAACAAGTTTAGTCCTAAGATAAAGAAGAAAATACTTAACAACATGGGGAAGTATTTTTTGTATTTTTCAGGACCTAAGAATGGGATAGCTACTTCGTCTCTCAAGAAAACAAAGATTGGCTCTATGAAACCAGCGACTCCCTTGGGTGCACTCGTTGGATTTTTTTTATAGAATGTAGCTGCCTTGCGCAAAAGGTAAAACACAAACAAACAAACGATGATCATAGATGCAACATTCTTCGTAATTGAAAAATCAGTGAATGAAGTGATACCGCCACCTAGGATACCACCATCTAGGGTAGATCGCGGGTCTATTTTGTATGATTTGCCACCTGAGTGTGCATATATCGATTGTACCTTTTTGCCATCAAAGTCTTCTTCTGCATGAGAATAAGTATCGATCACCACTTCGCCTTGCGGAAAACTTGGATCGGAAATCCTGTGCACACTGCCGTGATGCATAACATAACTATTATATCCTTGATGACCATCTTCATGGTGCCCAGGCTTAAACTTGCTCGACATAAAAAAGTCCCAACCGTTGTCAGATTTAAGAATCATCGGTAATGGAATCCTTACGAGATCTAATATGCTATACACATTGGCATCGCTGATGTGATGGATTGCTGTAGAAGCAGGATCAAATGCTTCTGCCCCGCCATGAGCTGCATCGTGATCTGCGGCACTGTGCTCAGCATGTTCGTCATGCGCGTGCTCATCATGATTTTGTGCATTTACGGGTGTCGCTGTTGCAGCTGGCTGTACTGGTGCAATGGTGTCAGAAACTGACCCAAAAACACGTCCACCAGCAAGTAGGCAAACCAGAAGTGTATATTTAAATGTTGATTTCATTCGCAAACCTTATCAGTTCTATAAATTTTGCCGCAAAGGTAAGGAATGAAAATGGTATAAAAAAACATTGATCCTCATTTATTTATGAAAAAAATGATGTGTTTCTTACGCTAAAATCGAGTCTATCGATGAATTAGTGGCAGAAGATTATACTTACTGCCTTAATATTAAGTACTTTATAATCTAAATATGAACGTAAATGAACAGAATAGGAAATATTATTTTGTTCGTTTTGCGTAATTAATTCGCCTAGTTGATAATTTTCAATTTTTAAAAGAA
Source organism: Saprospiraceae bacterium (assembly GCA_031373565.1). Taxonomy (GTDB): domain Bacteria; phylum Bacteroidota; class Bacteroidia; order Chitinophagales; family Saprospiraceae; genus OLB9. The sequence goes on along the minus strand of JANMMV010000511.1, from coordinate 498 downwards.
ATTGCAGTTTTGGGTTGAGAAGGATTATTCAATACTATTCAGCCGAAAAAGTTAATCCACAGCTAAATTATGCTACGATACATTTTTTGTTATATTTGTAGTAAATATATGTACCATGACACAACTCGGCCATCTCTTATCCTATCTCGAAAGTGTAGCACCACTCCATCTACAAGAAGACTATGACAATGCCGGTCTTATAACCGGCCATCCAGATATGCCTATCAAAGGCGTCATTGTTTGCTTAGATGCGATAGAGTCTGTCGTTGACGAAGCTATTTCTATGGATTGTAATGTTATCATAGCGCATCACCCGATAGTATTTAGGGGAATGAAACGATTCAATGGAACCAATTATGTTGAACGTACCATCATCAAAGCCATCAAGCATGATATCGCGATCTATGCCATTCATACCAACCTAGATAATGTCTATTTAAATGGCGTAAATAGCAAGATTGCAGAAAGGCTTGGGTTGATTGATACCCGAGTTTTACT
>JANMMV010000476.1:0-3470 GCA_031373565.1 Saprospiraceae bacterium | reverse complement strand
GACAATTGTGATTCGGTGGCAGAGGGAACTCGAAGCCACACTTGCCGGTGATTTCGAATTGGTGTCTGAGGGAACTCGAAGACCAATCACCTATGTGCTAAAGATAGCAGTCTACTTATGATCTTACCTTGTCCTTTTGCCCTTGACCTTTAACCTTCAATCATTCTCGCATTCAATCATTCTCGCATTCATTCATTCATTCAAGCATTAAATTTTCACAACCTTCTCCTCCTTGACCATCTTACTGCCATCCATAAAACGTAGGACGTACGTTCCAGCCGCCAACCCACTCATATCCACATTATTGTGTCCATAGTACGCTCGCTGCTGATGTACTTGCTGGCCAGAGATATTATAGAGCTCGATGTATCCACGCTCAGGGATGTACTCGCCTATGGTGACGAGAAGGATGTCCTGTACTGGATTGGGGAAGAGGGTGACATCCGCTGGGTGTACTGAGCCATCATCGTCCACGGCACTTGGGCCGATGGTAATATCTTGACAAAATGTGTTTGTACTATTCTCATTGCTGACAGTGAGACAGACCTTGTAAGTACCATTCTGTCCATAACTATGATATGGGCTGCGCTGAGATATCTTAGGTGATCCATCACCGAAGTCCCAACTCCAAGTCTCAGGACGGAAGTAGGATAAATCTGTAAAGCGTATCCGCTTATAGTCGATGCTATCTGGCTCGTAGCGATACTTAGCGATCGGGTGATTGTCGAGGCCGAGGGTGTCGCAGGATGAGCCATCGAGAGGGCCGAGGCGGTAGTTGGGGATATTGGGGGTAGTGCGTGTGAATCTAGTTGACGTATAAATGGCATGCTGTCTAACAGTACAAGCCATCCCTTTTTCGTCAGGAAAATCAATCTGTCCTATATATCTGTTTACTGCTGTAGGGGGAAATGTATAAATTCGTCCATCAGGCGCTAACTTCAAATAAGATAAATAACTTGAATATTCAATATCATTACCTGGAGAATGATAAAAAGTCCCATCAAATTTTGCTACATTTTTAATAGATGCTCCTATATTGGCCGATGTCAGGTCATATTGCCATATATTATCAACATCGGCTACATATAGCTTCTTGCTATCATAAGAAAACTCTACTCCGTCGCCCAGTTGTGACATTTTGCCCATGCGTTGATCAAATATTTGGGTCAATTCTCCACTACATCGATCAAATTTAAAAAGAAATAGATGATTTAAAGATAAAGTTATAGATACATTCGCTGCTACATAATTTCCATTATTTGAAATAGCAAAACTTGTAACCACATTTTCAAAATCTACAGAAATAGAAGTTTGTTTATAGATTGAATCTACAGTCACACCATAAACTATTAGCTTGCTATTTTGTGACGAACTATTCAATAACCACCAGTCTCTACCATTACCATGTTTTACTGCAACTATACTACCAAAGATGCTCGTATCCGTTTTTATCAATTGATCTTTTTTCACAAAATTTACATTACCATTATTAATATTTAAGATAGTAAATGCAATTCGATATAATTTACTTGTACAATAATTGAGTGTGGTGTAAATACAATAGATTTTATTTTCAATTGGCAAAAATAAAGTTCTTTGGAATAATAACAATCCTGTAGGGATAGCATGAGGAAATGCAAACGGCAAGTCAGATTGTGCATTATTGTATTCCCAGTCTCTACAGTACCAATCAGCTAAACCATAATCATAATTGATCGTATCAACAATGGGCTCATCACCTGGGCCATAGATGACTTGCCCATTGCTGTACGCAATTACATGTCCTTCTTTGTCACATAATGTTGCATTGCCACCAGCCATATCGAGCTTTCGAGTACTATCCCTATAGATCCGCACTGGATCAAAGTTGAAGTTGAAATCCGTTGATCCCCTTGTGGTATCTGCGGCTCGCTCAGGTAATGCTATATCAAAAGGCTCATATCCTAACATCCATACATTGCCCTCATGCTGGGCAAAAGTTAAGGTTGAATAATAAAAGAATAACGAGATAATGGACACTATGGTCATCAAAGAACAAGTTTTCATAATTTAATACGATTACAATTTGATAAATGTACCTGTCTTGACTAGGTCAAGATCCTTGTTGACAACCTTATAGCTATAGAATCCGTTGGGAGATTTTGTCATATCGATGTTGACGATTCCTGTTGTAGATTCTGATTGTTGAACAAGAGACCCCATTGTATTATTAACTTCGACTGAGATACCTGCATGTAGATTTGACAATTCAAAAGTAACTAAGCTAGTCGTAGGATTAGGATATACTTTGAGCTCAATCAACCTGACTGATTTAGTTCGCGGTGTCACAGGTGTACAATTGTAATTGTATCCATATAGGTTGTAATTAGGGTTGATTTGATGCAACAAAATTTTCGCTAGATAGACTGCCTGTCCGAATTTCTGAGTACAGAGGTCTCCTATCTCATTCAATCTGTTGATCTCTGCCGACGTCAATGATGTAATACCTGATGCCCAAACCTTGTGCTGACTACGATTAGCGTCTTTGTAAGCTGAATGAAAATCATAGACTTCGCTAAGATTACTAATACTATTGATCAAAGTGGTGGTTTTGGTCGATACGATGGAATCAGCTTCCTCTCTTTTTTGCTCATATTGGTAAGCCTGTGTCGCTAATTGCTCAAAATATGTTAAAACAATCGTATCAGTCAAAAGCGAGTCGACGGTTCTTTGAGCATCTATCAGGGCTAAAGAAGATTGAACATTATCATTTAGAATGGTCAGTTCGTCTATCATAGCGACTGGCAATTTTTGTAATTGTGCTTGGTCAACTGCAAATGTCTGCCATGAGTTAAGTGTTGTCCCGGTGATGTTGATCTGCGTTCTTAATAAATCCAGGCAATCACGAGAAGTTGTTCCATAGATGGCCTCGAGTTCAAAGTATAACTGCTGCACATCCCACAGGTATTGCTGATAGTTGGCGCTATTTTGCATCGAATATTCTTGAAATATCCCAAAATAGTTCACAAACCAAGCACAATCATCGAGGGTATCCCTAGGCCCACCATCTGCTCCACCTGGTGGAGACACAGGCCATCCACCATTTGGAACTTTATAGGGAGATTCCGTACATAATTTCACATCGGCTTGGCAAGTAGAAGGCAATCCACTGTTGTCAAACCATGCACCACCAGTATTAACATTTGTAGGTATAAATGCATCGGGCTGATGGTCTGCTTGCAATGGATTTGTAGTGAATTTATTACTAGCAGCTGTAAAAGGCACATTTGGACTAAATATTGTACCGACGGATACATTTGCAAAATGATTGCCAGCGCTAGGTTGCCTACTAATAAATGCCTCCACAACCGGAGCACTAGGAGAACTCGTTGTGTGACCAAGTATTATGTTTTGCATCTCATTATTACGCAATACCGTACCACCGCATCCTTCTCTGAACCAATTTCTAGCGAGATCCATTTGATTACAAC
>JANMMV010000469.1:0-5712 GCA_031373565.1 Saprospiraceae bacterium | reverse complement strand
AGATAGGATCAAACCAATGATCAAAAGGCTTGTTAAGATAATTTCCTCTGGCATATATTACACCAAAACTCAATACGATCTCCATATAATTGAAAAAAAGTAAGAGCATCGATCTCCTGTAAGACCTGGGTCTTGAAAATATATCTGACGCAAAGATTAGCGTCGGAACATAGAGTAGCGTCTCAATCAAAAACCACAATAAAATGTAAAATAAAAAATCATAATGCTGGAAACCAAAGTATAATATGACTAATGGAAGTATAACTTTAAGTAAAACAAATGCGTCCACTGCCAGATCTTGGTAAGCTATGCCCTTCTTTCCAAAAAACTCTTTTATATAGGTCCCGAGAAATATAAATTGGGAAATAGCTAGAAATAGTCGCACGATTTTTTCGATCCCTACATCATACTCTTGCTCGTTGTTCCAAATTGCTCTGATATTATTGACCCGCTTTTCAATAGCTCCTAGGGTTTGCTTTTCGTCAACAACGTGTTTACCGAGAACCAATTTTTTTAGAAATATTTTCATTTGGTTGATTGTTAAGAGCGGTTCAAGTACAACATACTTCGCTATCAGCAATGTTTGATGAGTGTAAATCTAGTACATTTTTTTCATTTCACTACATCTATAATAGCTAAGATTGAGCTTTTGACTCCTTACCAAATATTTGATGTCCAATGATTAAAGTCGAAACAAGTACAATCATACTCACCATACCCAAATTTCCGTATCCTGAAAGCGTTCCGGAAGCATCTTTGGTCACTAACCAACCTGCTATTAGTGATGCTATCCCTGTTCCTAATTGATTGATAAAAGCGACAAAACTCTGGAAACTTCCACGGGTAGCTGGCGGTGATACATTTGACACAAGTGCTTGGGCTGATATACCACGACCTGTCGACATGGCAAACCATATCGCAAATATGGTCAATGTCCATGCTGGATGGATGTGCACCAAGTGAGTTACTGTATATACCAAAGGTAAGCTAGCGACGAGACAATAAGTATAGGTGCGCCACTTGCCATATTTATCAGCCATTCTGCCGAGAACACGGGATGAAATGAGCGCAGCGACACCACCACACAGGTATACATAAGGCGAAAATTCTCTTGGGTATCCTACATTAAACTCTAGGTATGGATTGATAAAAGGGATAATCAGAAAGTGCCCCATCATCATCAATCCTGAGAATACTAAAGCCGCTCGTTGCTGTTTATCTTTCAGTATATCGGTTAGTAATTGGAGTTTAGGCTCGGACGATTGCCTGCCGATATGCTCTTTGAGACTAGGGATGTAGCGTATGATGATAGGCAGAAGTACTGATCCAAGGATGGCGATCACGATAAATGGGGCATGCCACGATATTTTGTTAGCGAGCGTAATGGCAAATGGAACACCGATGATCGAAGCCATCGCAAAAGCGCCCATCACGATGCCCATCGCTTGACCGCGACGTTCAAAAGGGATTAAGTCGGATATGATCGATAAAACCTGAGCTCCTATCAATCCTCCGAATAATCCAGCTATAATTCTTGCTGTCAGTAACAAGCCATAAGTAGGCGCGAATCCACACGCCAAGGTACCTATCAAAAATCCAATGAATCCTACTAAAAGGACTCGCTTTCGATCAAAACCATTGACATAAAACGCAGATACAAACGAAGCTATCCCCGCTGATATCGCATAGGCGCTAACCAAAATCGTGAATTCTTGTGTACTAATATTGAAATATGGCATGAGTTGATTGCCTAGCGGCATCATGATCATAAAGTCCAGTATATGCGTAAAATTGATAGCTGCTAATATGAATAAGGTAGCACGTTCTTTTCGGTCAGAAGACATATATTTTGATTTAGTGTGGTCAATCTTGTGTTGGACATTTCTTTGTTGATCTCTACCTTGTAGAAAAGTTCGCTTTCCTTATTTCATTCCATTAAAAACAAAAAATACTTCGGTCCCTGTATTGTTGGATGAAAACATAAGTTTGCTTGTCCCTTTATCGTAAATAGCGGTTGCTTTATCGTTTTTGAAGACAAATTTTTGAGAAGGTGGCGTTCCTCCTGATTCGTATTGAAACAAGCCTGGCATGATGTTGCCTGATAGGGCATTGATCTGGATACTACTAGCTGTTCTAATGATTACGCTATATTCTGCCGCATAATTACCACTGCAAAGGGTATCACCAGTATTTGTTGAACAAGATTTTTCTAAACCTGTATATTTGCCAACCACCGTGGCAAAATTGATCTCTATACTCGGCGTAGTATTGTCGGTACAGCCTAACCAAAATCCTCCGACACAAATCAAAACGAACAATCTATACATCTCTAACTTTCTGTTTGAAGGCGCAAAGATAAGTACAATTAACTGACTTTAACGGATATCTATGGTAAAGTGCTAGAATTGACACCCGCTATTTGATAGCTAGCTAGTCCATACAAAAGCGAATATGACCGTGCTCGATAGACCTATTTCTTTTCGAATAAATAAAATTTTCTTCCCATGACCATCAAAAATGAATAAATACTTAAGAAGATCAAGAGTGTCAAAGCAAATTTTCCAATTTCTTGTTCTGGCACTAGACTAGCGTTGTAATGTCTCGAATATATGGCAAATAAGGCCCACATGACTACGAAGACGAAGGCAATGTCTTGTTTTTTTAGAACCACTATTAATGCAAGTAAAGCCGCTATAGTCATCATTATTTTTGCCCAGAGACTTGGTTCTAGGCCAAATCCTTCCCAAGAAATAGAGACAAAGAAGGCTGCAAAATTGGCAATCGTCGCTACGCTTATCCATCCTAAGTATATGCTAAATGGTATTAATAGCCACAGGGAAGTTTTCCATGGCAAGGGTCTTAAAGCATGCAGGGATGTGTATATTTTGATCAACGAATACAGTAACGCAAGCATGATGCAGATCGATAGGAAGAGTTGTTCGTAATGCCAAGCAACAATCCACAAACCATTGCACATAGCACTCCAAAAGAACCAAGGGCCTATCGCATCTGTTTTTGCTAAAGTGGCTTGATCGTCTTTGGCGTATGCGATCAGCGATATGATGACAAAGATGAGCAAACTAAGGTAGATGACCGACCATATACTGAAGGCAAACGGCGCTGGTACAAACAGATTGGTGTATTTTTCTGAGAGAGTTCTAGTATCATTGCCATTGAGCGGCAGCGCAATAGCTAGAAAATTCATGACAATGGAGAAAATAAATCCTATTACATTCATCATAAGAAACAGACGTCGATTGTGATTGGCCATTACTGCAATTTTGAACTGCCAAAATAGACATATTTATTTGAAACGCCTTACATTTCGACAATAGTTCTTACCTTCGCCGTCAATTATGTTACGAAAGATACACATCCAAAATTACGCTATCATCGACCAGCTTGAAATTGATTTTCATAGCGGAATGACAATTATCACTGGAGAAACAGGTGCCGGTAAATCCATATTATTGGGTGCTTTGGGTCTGTTGATGGGCAAACGTGCTGATACCAAAGTGCTCTACGATGCGGATAGAAAATGTTATGTCGAAGGTACATTTGACATAAAGACTTATGGTTTGCAAGAACTACTCGAATCACTTGATGTAGAATATGATGACGAACTATCTATACGTCGTGAGATAGCCCAAAACGGCAAAAGTCGCGCCTTTATCAATGATACGCCCGTGACGCTGGATGTGCTCGATACCTTGAGTGATTCTTTGATAGATATTCACCAGCAGTTTGATACCACAGATATCCAGAAAAATCAATATCAGATCAATGTTCTGGACGCATTAGCGCATTGCAAAGACGAAGTAGGTCATTATAAAACTGATTTTAAGCAGTACAAGACGATATCAAAGCAACTAGAAGAACTCGAAAATCAATCCAGAAACGCAGCTCAAGAGATTGAATTTTTGCAATTCCAACTACAGGAGTTTGAGACCTTAAACTTGCAAGAGGGAGAGCAAGCAAGTTTAGAATCTTTGCTCCAAGTACTCGAGGCAGCTGAGGATATCAAAAAGAACACTTCACTAGTGCAGCATGGAATCGAAGAAGATGAAAATGCGATCATAGGCCAACTTCAAGTAATCTATCAACAATTTAGCAGTATAAAAGGCTTTGATCCTATCTACCAATCTATTTACGACCGATTGATTTCGACACGCGAAGAGTTGGCTGATATTGCCAAAGAAGCAGGTCGGATCTCGGAAGCTACGGATTTTGATCCCGAAAAAATATTAAGCACACAGCAGCGATTGAATGGTATATATCGCCTTCAAAAAAAGCACGGTGTCACTACAGATACAGGATTGCTGGAAGTGGAAGAAAGGTTACAATTGAAGTTAAATGGATTTGAAGACGTGACTACTGGTCTCCAAAAGCTGCAAAAACAAAAGGATAATCTGCATGCATCATTACAAAAACAAGGATTAGTAATCTCGAAGGCGCGTCAAAAAGCGACAAAAGATATTGAAACCAAGGTACATGAACTTCTTGCTTCATTGTCAATGGAACACGCTTTTATTAAGTTTGATATAAAACAGGGAGACACACTATATGCCCATGGCATAGACAATATTAGTTTACTCTTTTCACCTAATAAAGGAAGTGATTTTCTACCCGTCAAAGACACCGCTTCCGGTGGTGAACTGTCTAGGCTTGCACTATGCGTTAAGTCGCTTACAGCAGGTGCGATGACCTTGCCTACATTGATCTTTGACGAGATAGATTCGGGCGTATCGGGTGAAGTGGCTAACAAAATGGGAAGTATACTCGGCAAACTTTCACAGCAGCATCAATTGATATGCATCACACATTCACCGCAGGTAGCATCTACTGCAGATAGCCATTACTGGGTGTACAAGCAAGACACACCAACAAGGACAATCACTGCTATGAGGGCACTAGACAGCGAAGAACGTATCACCGAGATTGCTAAAATGTTGAGTGGCAATCCACCGTCTGCTGCTGCCATCGCCAATGCAAAAGAACTCATCGCCGCCAAAAACCGGTAGATGATACGCAAGATTGTACATATTTATAGGGACTCTTTTTCACAATTGACAACCGAGGTATGGCTATTGGCTACTATTATGGTTATCAATCGAATGGGAGCGATGATATTGCCTTTTGCAGCACTTTATATGACGAAAGAGCTAGGATTTACGTTGACAGAAGCGGGATATGTCATGGGTGTTTATGGTGTTGGGAGTATCTTAGGCGCTTTCACTGGCGGTGAATTATCAGACAAATATGGTGCCTATCCTGTGCAGCTAGCCTCCTTACTCCTTAGTGCTACGATGTTAGGTGTATTCATCAATTTATCTTCGTTTTGGCCGATCGCGATTTGTATGTTTTTATATGCGTTGATGACAGATTTGTTGCGTCCCGCCAATAGCGTCGCTACGGCATCTTTTTCAACAGAAGAGAATCGCACTAGATCGTACTCACTGATGCGCTTTGCTGCCAATCTTGGATTTGCCATAGGACCAGCAGTGGGTGGCATCGTGGCGGGTACTATAGGATATATATACATCTTTGTGATTGATATCATATCTTGCCTTGTGGCCGCTGTTATTTTATACAGATATCTAAAACCTAGGAAAGCTACAACTGCACAAGTCGCTAGACATGAAGAAAGTAAGGTAACCAGATTATCAACAAAGTCGGCATATGCTGATCGCTTGTACTTGTTTTTTATCGTGT
>JANMMV010000456.1:0-3244 GCA_031373565.1 Saprospiraceae bacterium | reverse complement strand
GGCTTTTTAGAAATAATTTTTTCAATGATAATAGGCTTACGTGGCTCCGCTTTTTTAGCAGGTTTGCCATCGTCTTCGTCCTCCATATCATCAAATCCGCGCATCTTATCTTTAGGTACTTGTTGTACGTCTTTCAATTCTGATTGGGTTTTTGCTATGACGGACTTGGTAGTAGTAGGTACCGCTAACAGCCTTTTCTTGTCTATCAATTCACCCGTGACAATGCAAATACCGTATGATTTATTATTGATACGAATAAGTGCATTTTCTAGATCTTGAATATACTTTCGTTGGTGATTAGCCATATTGTTTAGCATCTCTACCTCAGATTGGATAGAACTGAAATCTGTTATATCCTTAGCGAAGTCATCATTGTTGTTTTCAGTGATGTCTTTTAGCTGCTCCTTCAAGTTTAGGTACTGGTCCATTGCTTTTGCAAGCTTTGTATCAAGTATCTCTTTGAAATCTTTCAGGTCTGTATCGTTGTATCTAGTTGTGATATTGCTGATTTCTGACATGTTTTTATGTAATTATATTAAAAATTCGTGCGAAATTAATTCAATATTCCATTGTACAAAAGAAAAACCCAAATATATTACATAATTTTAATATATTTTAACATTCTTTTCAATTATGTTAAATATTATTTTAATTCAAAGACGATATACTTAATATCTGCGTATCGTGCAATATAATTTGTTAGGTTATGTTGTGGTCTGCCTTTTGTTTGTGGGTTTTACACAATGTGAGGCATTTTACAAGTACATGATGCTATAAAGCAAGAAGCCAAGGCTTTGTATATCTTAAAAATTATATATATCCATTAAGCTCATAGTGAGATGATTGCAAAGCATTTTTTGGAAACCTTTTTTATACAAAAATAGATTTTATCTTTGCGGCGCATGAGACTCAAAAGTTTACAAATCAAAGGCTTCAAAAGCTTTGCTAATGAAACTATCCTCAACTTTAATGAGGATGTCATAGGCGTAGTGGGTCCTAATGGCTCAGGTAAATCGAATATTGTCGATGCTTTTAGATGGGTTCTCGGTGAGCAGAAGAGCAAAGAACTGCGTCTTGAAAACATGTCTGATATCATTTTTAACGGTACCAAGACAAAAAAAGAAGCAGGAACCGCCACCGTTAGTCTCGTATTTGACAACGATAAAGGTGTTCTCCCTTCTGAATACAACACGGTTTCTATCTCTCGTACCTTGTACAGGAGTGGCGAATCTGAGTACAAGCTCAATAATGTCACTTGTCGGCTCAAAGACATCAATACCTTGTTTCTCGATACAGGAATCGGATCCAACTCTTATGCGATCATCGCGCTCGGCATGGTAGACGATATCTTAGCCGATAAGGACAATGCCCGTCGTCGCATGTTTGAGCAAGCGGCTGGTGTGAGCAAATACAAAATTAGAAAGCGAGAGACATTATCAAAACTCAAGAGTGCCACTGAAGATCTCAATAGGGTAGAAGACTTACTTTTTGAGATAGATGGCAATCTAAAGTCACTCGAGAAACAAGCCAAACGCACCCAAAAGTACTTAGATCTTAAAGCAGAGTATAAAGAATTGAGCATCAAGCATGCGGTATTTAGTATACAAGAACTCAAGAATAAGTATAAAGGTATCAATGAGCAGTTGACGAGAGATCAGGATATTTATCGAGCAAATGATGCTGCGCTCTACAAAAAAGAAGCGCAGCTGCAGAAAGAAAAACAGTCTAACATCGCTGTCGAAACTTCACTTTCAAATCAGCAAAAGAAAGTCAATGATCTCGTTTACCAAATCCGAACGCGGGAGAATGATAAAGGGCTATTGTCTCAATCGCTTAGCTTTAAGAAACAAACCAAGGAGCAAACCCTTCTCAACCTGAAGGCAAATGAAGAAGAACAGTCCACTTTAGCGGAGCATGTAGCGTCCTTAGCACAACGTGTTAGTATCGAGGTCGCTTCCGAATCCGTTCTTACTAAAACACTAGAGGCTTCCAAGCAAAATTATGACAAGGTCAAACTTGAGTATAATGCTGCCAAATCAACTTTTGATGCTACTCAACGTATCAAACAAGACTATGAGCGTCAGATGTTTGATATCGAAAAAATGATTGCCATATCAACAAATTCGGTTGAAAATGGAAATAGAGAAATCTCGTATATCAAAGAAAATCTCTCCAATAAAGCAAGTGATTATGAAGCTGCCAAAAAGGAGATCGGCCAACACGATGCTGTGTATAGTGCCAAGGAAAGGGAACTTCAAATGCTCTTAGAAACCGAAGAAAATCGAAAGGCAAACCTACAATCTCTTGAATCTGGCCGTGATCAAAAGCAGGATGAACTCAATATCATCAACCGAAACATAGATTCGAAGCAAAACGAACACGACCTACTGAAAAGCATGATTGATAGCATGGAAGGTTTTCCTGAGTCTATTAAGTTTCTGCATGACCACTGGCGCAAGGACATCCCATTTTTGTCCGATGTCATGGACGTACAAGAAGCGTATAAAGCGTCTATAGAGTTACTGCTTGAGCCCTATCTCAATCACTATGTGGTGGCAAGTCCTGCTGAAGCCATTCAAGCCATTTCGCTTCTCAAAAAATCCCAGAAAGGGAAGGTTAACTTTTTTATTCTAGATCAAGTCAAACCAAGCCCAACAAGTTCACCCGCCATACCAGGTTTAGTGTCTGCCTTGGATGTGATCAAATGCAATCCAGATCATATGCCACTAGCCAAAGCATTGTTGCATGATTGGTATATTTTTGATGGAGACATAGAGTCGCTCGATCGTGCCGAGTTGGGTGTCAATATCATGTCTACCTATGGTACATTTATCAAAGCAGGATATACCATGTCCGGCGGCTCAGTAGGTCTTTTTGAAGGGAAGAAAATAGGTCGTAAACAGAATTTGGAAAAGCTTGCTAGCTTTCTCGAAGATCATCAAGCCCAAAAGATGCGTATTGCGCAGCAGCTTGAAAAAATGAAAGAGGACATCCTGAAAGTAAAGGCCGAAAATCATGTCCAATCTATAGAAGCTGCTAGGAAGTCTCTCCAGCTCATCGAGCAAGAGAGGATAAAATATAGATTACAGATTGAATCATTTGACCAGCTTACCAAGGAGTCAGAACTTAAGTCGCTAACGATATCCAAGCAGATCAAAGAGCTTTCTATCAAAATAGTTGAAAGTGAAAAACAGTTTGAAGTCTTAAAATCAAAAATAGGTGAGTTAGAACAGGTTTCTGAAAC
>JANMMV010000440.1:0-12206 GCA_031373565.1 Saprospiraceae bacterium | reverse complement strand
GTCTCACGAAGTACGTGAGGAGTCTCACGAAGTACCTGAGGAGTCTCACGAAGTACTTGAGGAGTCTCACGAAGTACCTGAGGAGTCTCACGAAGTACTTGAGGAGTCTCACGAAGTACTTGAGGAGTCTCACGAAGTACTTGAGAAGTCTCACGAAGTACTTGAGAAGTCTCACGAAGTACTTGAGGAGTCTCACGAAGTACCTGAGGAGTCTCACGAAGTACCTGAGGAGTCTCACGAAGTACTTGAGAAGTCTCACGAAGTACTTGAGAAGTGTCACGAAGTACTTGAGTCTATCCGAGTCTATCCGAGTCTATCCAGAATTTTGTGTTTAGCCTTTTAAGCTAAAGGCTGAAACCACTTTTGCAAAAATTGCAAGTCAAAGCAGCTACTCGTATATTCACAATTACTACATATTATGTCATATTTTTTTATGCCATTTATTATACTTTTGCCAATAATCGTTTGATATACTGTGGTATCAGGTAATAATATGTATGTGTATTCAAATTTATTTTGTAATTTTATCGCATTATTAACCCCAAGTTAAAATCAAAACCAAATGAGATATTTATTCGTATCTGTCATATTGTTAAGTATGACAGTACTCCACGTACACGCCCAGAACCTTAGCACAATAACAGGCAATATCATCCAAAGCGATGGAAAACCTGTCGAATATGCCAATGTCATGCTTCTCTCCACGGGTGATTCAACCCTTGTAAAAGGAGCTATCGCTGACGAAAATGGACGGTTTGTTCTGCAAGCTGCCAGCGGGAATGCGTATTTTTTACAAGCAACCATGGTTGGAATGAACGATGCATATTCTGCGCCTTTTAGTTTGCAAAAAAACTTTGAAGTACCTTCACTTACCTTGTCTGAGGGTCAAATGATGAAAGAGTTAGTTATCACTGATCGGAAGCAGCTATACCAGCACAAGATTGATAGACTGGTCATCAATGTTGAAAATAGCATCACTTCTGTTGGTGGCACTGCCCTAGAGGTTTTGGAACGTTCACCAGGCATTACGGTTAATCGACAAAACAATAGTATCGGGATCGTCGGCAAAGATGGTGTAGTCGTCATGATCAATGGGAAAATTAGTTATGTACCCGTCGATGCGGTTATCCAGCTGCTCCAAGGGATGAATGCGAGTGAGATTGCATCTATTGAATTGTTGACCACGCCTCCTTCAAATTATGATGCGGAAGGTAACGCAGGATTTATCAATATAGTGATGAAAAAGAAACTCGACCAAGGGCTAAACGGTTCCTACTCCTTGTCAGGTGGTTATGGAAATGGTGCCATTACTACGGACAATATTAGCGCAAACTATAGGAAGGGGCGCGTCAATCTATATGGAAGCTACGCTTTTTTGTTTGATGACAGAGATCAGTTTTTTTTAACAAGTAGAATAGTTACGAAAGCAGATTCAATTTTTGGCACCGAAACCAGAAATAATCGCGATCCGCTTCAAGTAAATCATAACATGAGGTTAGGGCTTGACTATGATGTATCTTCTAAGACGGTGATGGGAATCTTAGTCAGCGCATATGACAATAAATGGTCCATGTTTTCCATCAATAATAGCTTTTATACTCAAAACAAGGTACTTTCATCTTATTCAAATCTTGAAAATAATGAAGTCAACCAATGGAAAAATTTTAGCGCCAACTACAATATCAAGCACACGATTAACGAAAAGTCATTCTTAACCTTTGATACCGATTATCTTTATTATCGTGATGATAATCCTAATGATTATTCGACAGATTACTATGATGCTAATAATGTGTTGCAACGAAATAGTTTAATAGAAAGTAGCAAAATAACACCAATAAAAACGTGGGTTGCCAAGGTTGATTATACCAATAGGATTAATGCTAAACTTTCAATAGAAACGGGCGTTAAAGGGATTCTTTCCACGTTTGAAAATGATGTTGCGGTCACAAATTTTATTGATAATAAATGGCAAATTGATCCTACATTGACAAATACTAGTTTTCTAGATGAAAAGGTGATGGCCGCCTATACATCATTCGACTTTACGATATCCCCAAAGACGACTGCTAAGGCGGGCCTGAGATACGAATGGACCAATTCAGTGTTGACAGATGCCGCCGATATTAAAATTGTCGATAGACAATATGGTTTATTTTTCCCGACCATCTACTTAAATAGAAAAATTAGCGAAACGCTCAACATGAATTGGTCCTATTCTAAACGCATATCACGGCCTACTTTTAATCAAATGGCACCTTTTGTCATCTTTTTCGATCCGACTACATTCATCACTGGCAACTCCGCACTGCAACCGGCCATTACGGATGCTTTCAAATACGATATTACCTACAAAACTTATTTTGTATCGTTCCAATATGCATTTCAGGATTCTTCAATTGCGAGATTTCAAGAACGGATCGATGCAACAAATAATAGATTGATTTTTGAAGCATCAAATTTGGATTTTACACGTACATATTCTGCTACTTTTGGGATTCCTATTGATATATCTACTTGGTGGCGGATGCAAAATAATATAAGCGGTATTTATCAGCAGATAAGTGCATACCAAAATAAAAAACCTGTTGAAATATCATTGGGAAGTTTTCAATTTAATACCACTCAATTTTTTAAACTATCATCAAGTTTTTCTGCTGAGTTATCTGGTTTTTATAATGGCCCAAGTGCAAGTGGCATCGCAAAAAGCAAGTCTTTCTATAGTATAAATGCGGGTTTGCAAAGAGTATTACCCAACAATCATGGTTCCTTAAAATTTGCGGTATCTGACATCTTTGAATCCTTAAAATTTCAAGCTGGAACTGCCGTGCAAGGAAGCAATTTTACGACGAGTAACATTTTTGATTTTAGCAATAGGACATTCACCTTGACTTACACGCGCAATTTTGGTCGTAATGAGATCAAAGCTTCTAGATCAAGAGGGACAGGATCTGATGATGAGAGGAGGAGAGTGGAGTGAGATATGTCAACATGACTCTGGGCGAAGGAGAGGATTGGACAGAAACGCTATATAACGAACTGAGGTATCTTGTTGTTGTGGGGTGGACTATGTAGTTAATTAGGTAGATGTATGATGGATTTACTGGTTGGGGGCTTTCGGAATACAGTTTTGGCTGACTTACGGTGTTTAAAAATGGAACGTGGATGATGCAATCGATTTTTTTAAGGTGCGGATTTTCCTGTGATTTGAAGTATTGATAAGCAGCTAATTCTCCAATAACCAACTTGTCCACAATATAACGTGCTGGTAAAAGGGTGTTATTTATTATTTAATATACAATTGATGCTCTTGTATATCATCTTTTGTTATATTTGCTTACATTTTATCATTAGGATAGATTTTGACCCTTTTTAACCAAACCAACCCGCCATGAAAGCCATTCTTGACGCCCGTCGTAATATAATAAGTGCTCCCAAAGCACGATTTAAGGCAAGCCCAATATTTGAATATGGACCTATGTTTAACAAAAGTTATATGAGGAGTATTTTTGATCTTTGAGCTAATATTTTACCAAATGTGTGATTCAAAATTTTATTAAAAGCAAATTTTTATGAAAGGAGAACAAAAGTACTTTACACTAATTAATTTAATATCTCAATTAAAGGATGATTTATTTGGAAAAGATTCTTACCGAGGGTTTAGCTTAACCTATTCTTGGCTAGCTAATCAATTTGGACATTTTAGTTTGGGTTTTATTCCAACTTATATATTATGTAGCGTCTTAACTCATTGTAAGCATAACTGCCCCAACATAAAAGCGTTACTAATTATTGGTTTATTATGGACAATTTTTGAAATTTTCAACCTTTTTTATCCAATACTTAAGGGTAGAATTTATTTTACAACTTTACCATTCCTAGAAAAAGGTGCCAAAAGAGAGTTTGACCCAAAATGGAGCTCATTAATTCTTGATAATTTTACTGACATATGCTATTTTTGGTTTGGAGGAATGACATGTTATCTATTTATTAATAAGTTGAACCATGATAGTAATTTAAATTTATTTTCTAAGGGTGCAGAATGCTATAGTGATATTTATATTTCTTATTCTTTTTACATCATAGTTGCTATTTTGATATTCCTAAGTTATTATTGGTACAACTTAAGAATGAACTTACAGAATGCTTCCTTACCCATGCAATTTCGGTTGAGCCAGTGGTCAG
Organism: Saprospiraceae bacterium; assembly: GCA_031373565.1. GTDB lineage: Bacteria > Bacteroidota > Bacteroidia > Chitinophagales > Saprospiraceae > OLB9. The sequence continues at coordinate 8,021 of JANMMV010000440.1, read as the reverse complement.
GGGATATTAGTAAAGATGATAAGAAAACCATTGAGACATACTTATCGAATTCAAAAGGGAGTAAACATTTAATTATTTTTGGTTATAATTTCACCAATAAGTCAGATTTGTCTATAGCTATTGGAAATGAGCTTGCATTCAAATTTCACAAATTGTATTATTCATCCTTTGTAAAATTTTTAGAAAAAATGCACGATCGTAACAGATCTATTTCAAAATTTTGGAATATTGAAGATGTTGAGTATCTTATTATTGATCAATTGAATGTCGGAAGACCGTACTTTAAAGATTTTATTTCTGCTAAAAGGTTTTTTTCAATAGTCAATGCTTCGAACGATTTTGAATTTTTAAGAAAGAAAAAAATAATTTGGACTATTGGAATTAAAAATGACGATGATAAGGAGATGTGGATAGAAAATATTTCTAAGTTTTTTGGGACCATGGCAATAGATTATGTTTTATTGGAGCCAATGGTGAGTGGAAGTAAATGATTTTCAAAACAAAACCTGACTAGATGAGCCATCGAAAATACGCCAAATTTTTTATATAAAGGTAAAATTCTTTTTTCAACAGCTGAATGTGATATATTCAACTTGTAAGCAATTTCTTTAAAAGTTAGACCATTTGAGATCATATCTATAGCTTCTAACTCCTTAAATGATATAGCATAATAACTAAACAGTGCTTTGTTAAGCAAATCTTCGAATTCTGACTTTTCGGGCCCAAATGATGCATATTTCATTACGTTGCCAAGAATAATACTATTATTCATCTGGAATCTTCCTATTATTTCTTGTACTTTATTATTACATGTGGAAAAGACTGCTAAACTGACAATGAATGGAACTAGTTCGCCTGACTTGTGGATTTTTTCTAATTCCATTAGCAGGCTGTATTCTTCTAAATTATTATTTTGGTTTTCCAAAAACTGTAATGCTCTGTTATTTATTTCCAGTGAAAATGGTAGATACTTTGGAGATGTACTATTGAATATTAGTTTTAATGTAACTTCGCTGTCTGAGTAACCTAGTACGTTTTTCCATCCATCAACATATACTAATTGTTTTTGTGTAAGGGAATATATATAGATCGCTTCTTGCGGAAACAATTTTATTGTTTGTTTTAACTTTAAGGCCGTCATACTGGATAAATCTGCTGGTGTGTCGTACACATATTTATTTATGAACTCCATAATTAGTCTTTTGCAAATATTAATATTAAAAATCAAATGTATGAGTTTTATTTTATTAATATATGGTTAGATTTATTTTTTGTTCTTCATTTTGGTGAATTATTGATTTTGAGTTCATGTAATTTTCTTCTGTGGTGCTATCCTAGTTCAGTTATCGAAATTCATCGTTTTTTGTTAAAAACAGTATTTAGTCCTAATTTTTTATAACGAACTGCCTACCGTTAGGTGACTATTTGGCAGATCATAGTAATATATTGTATTAATAAATTGTATTCTGGTAGACTATAAGACTGTGGAAATACACAGTTGGCAGAATATTATGAATATTTTACTTTTGTGATGTTATAATTTAAATCACAATTTTAAAACCCACTTATCATGAAATCTAAAAGTACCGCTTTCTACCTTCATCATCTGAAAGGATCTATACTACGGATATTTATAATTTTTGCGTTCGATATTTTAAGTTTATCCACTGTGTTCTCACAAAACAGTTGCAATTGCAATGATGAATTAGTTACCACAACATCACTCAGTTCAAGCGAAGGATTCGAGTCCTACACAGCCAATCAATTGATACCTTTGGGTGGCAATTGGAGTTTGTATCCGAGCGGAAGTCCTAAAGCGGCTACTGTTGTAAACTCACCCGTCAACTGTGGCTCAAAGTCTTTGAAATTTCAGTACAACGGTGGTCAGCCAGTCGACATGAATTATGTAATTGACGAAAAACGCACATCGTTTAAAATGAATATTCCTCAAAATAGGAAAGCGCAGTTTTCTTACATATTGGGTGACGGGCTTACTTCACATTTTGATGTAGACTTTGATTCAGGCAGCGGATCAATTAGCAATGGGCAAACGTTTGATTATCCTCAATCTACGTGGTTTAGGTTTTCGATCATTAAAGTCAATAATGAGTTTAAATTCTTTGTAAATTACGATCACGTGGCAAGTTTTGGCTCTATATCTGTCGCTGCTTATGCTAATTTTTACAGCTACAGCACTGATGAATTATTTTATATTGACAAGCTTTGTAATTATTACGATAATGGGTTTCAGATTAATTGTACCCTGCAATTTGACCCTCAATGTCTTAACGGATCTAATGACCCCGCCGGCAATAATGCTTGTGACGCTGGGAGACCTGGATTTATTAGCCAAGAATTCTCTTCGTGCAATACAGGAGGGTTTTCGCCTTGTGATGACGCCATGACCATTAGCTGCGGGTCAACTGTGTCTGGAACGACTGTAGGAGAAAACTACAAGTTTTATAGACCTGACTACAGCTCTTGTCTTGCTAATGACAATAGCAACGATTATCGAGCCCCTGATAAAGTATATAAGTTTTCACATACAGGTGGTGATGTCCAAATACATCTCTGGACTGCAACTCCTAACATTGATTTAGATATTTTCTTACTTGACGAATGTGGTACGGCTTGGAGTGGTAATCCAGAAGTAGTGATCGTAAACATCCCACCGAACACAGATAATCCTAATATCCAATGTATAGGCAGGGGAATTAGTTACATTGATCCTTCTGGTTATGATACTGATTATATATATGCTAAAGATCTACCGGCTGGAACGTATTATATAGTGGTTGATGGCCAACATTGGCAGCAAGCAGGCTTCACCAATGATGCAGGAAGTTTTGACTTGAGTCTTCATTGTAAAGATTTAGCTTGTAACACGGCAAGTATCATTAAATGTGGTGAAAAACTAACCAATCAATCCAATGCATCCGGTACAAATAATACTTCTATTTACTGTTCTCCTTCTCCTAACACTGGTGGAACTCCTTCGTTTCCACTTCCGCCAGGAACAGGTTGTACAGGACTTGAACGAGTCTACAAATTCACTCCTGACGTAGATGGTGTAGTGGAATTAAATGTCACTAAAATCGATGCCAATGAGGATTTTGAAGTCTTTGTATTCTTAAGTTGTGATCATACTAATTGTTTGGCATCAGGTACCAATTCATACGGACAGTCTGAATTGGTTACATTTGATGGAGAAAAAGGTCGAGAATACATCATCGTAGTAGACGGCTATCAAGGCACTTCAGGAAGTTTTGATATTGAAATCAAGTGCAAAACAAGAAATTTGTGCGACGCTTGTTTACAATGCTTCAAATATCGCCCTCGGATCAATACTAGCCGTACTTTAGAGTTATTTTCAGGATGGTGTGATTCCGATCTACCACAAAAATCACAAGCATTTACTAATGTTTGGAGCGTGGATAATACTACTGTTTCTTATCTTGATAATACCAATAATACTACTATAAATCCGATAATTGTTTTTCCAGAAAATGGTAAGTATCGAGTATGTCAAAAGATCTATTCCGCAAATAGTTTGGTTTATGAGTGCTGTCAGTGGGTAGATATCAAACCTTGCGTAAGTGAACCAAGAGCATTTTTTAGTTCATCTTATAATTCGAATGATGGAGTCTTTACCATCGATGCAACAGGTTCTCAAAACGCTGATAATATCGAATGGCAATATTCTGAGTCAGGTGTTACTTATGCTAGTGGAAATAGTACGAGTCCTATCTCAAAAATAAATATACCTAACGGAAAATGTGTAAATGTTTGCATCAATGTTTACAATGGATGTGGTTTATCTACATATTGTATCAAATTATGCAAAAACAACAGTGGCTGTGCAGGTACCATTCCTCCAGTATTATTCCCTACATTGCCACAGCCGACTTTTGACGGAAGAAAAATTACATATACGGCTCCCCTTATATCTAATGCAAGCTATACTTGGGATCTGGGTGATGGTTCAAACCTTGTCAATACGAGAAACATTTCTCATACATATCTTAAAGATGGAAATTATGTCGTTTGCCTCAGAGTAGTGGTCGGATGTTATACATATTGCTATTGCTGGTGTGTACGGCCTAGATTATGTCCACCCGTATTTGAAGGACCTCAAGGTATGGTTTCGTATAAATATACTGGCAATACATCAGACCAAAATTATACTATTAATACACAAAATTTCACAGTATCGCAAAATGACAGTTGGCTCTTGGATGGTGTTGAACTGGCGAATAGCAAAGGTAAACCAGGCATGATTATTCCTTTGCCTATTGACAGGGATTACACAATATGTATTCCCTATGTCAAAGCAAATGGATGTGTAGCTTACAAATGTATTCGTATCAAAGGTGGAAACCCTTTTAATTGCAGCAGCATATCTTGGAAATATTTACCAAACCAAGGATATCAATTTCAATTACCATCAGGAAATACAGAAATCGAATGGACAGTGGATGAAACAGGTCAATCTCTAGGTTCTTCTGCAACTTCACTCATTATCCCACCACCTAGCAATTGTTTTTATAGAACGATTTCTGTCAAATACTTTGACGGAGTGAGATACATTATTTGTTGTTTGCGGATTTATATTTGTAATCCTGTAAATTGTAGAACAAGTATTAAATACACACAAGAAAGCGGACAAGCAAAGTTTGAACTAACAGAAACAGGTGCCTCTAATGCTCAATGGTTTTTTGATGATGAAGCCAATAATACACTTGGTTCAAATTCAATTGTCATTTTGCCTTATCCAGTAAATTGTGTTGCAAAAACAATTTCTGTGAGATTTAAGGACAGTGGTGGAAATTGGCAAATTTGCTGCCTTGTTATTTACTGGTGTAATCCGACCAAATGTGAAAACAGTATAACCCTAACTCCTAGTGGTAATAATACAGTACTTGGCACTCTAAACTCTTATCAAGAAATTGAATGGTTTGTTGACAATACCTTCCTTGGACAAGGCAATAATTACAGCGCCACTTTACCTATAAATGGTCAGAATGTATATGTTAAATACCTTGACCCTGCCACAGGATGCATTTATATTTGTTGCAAAAAATTATCTCCTCCAGCTAATAGTCTTATTGTTGATATTGGAGATAATTTATGCGGAGCAAAAGGTACAGAAATTTTAGTACCTGTTACAGTAAAAAATTATAAAAAGGTTGCTAGTATTCAATTTGATATTGCATCATCTAATTTAGGAGTAGCAGAAATAATAAGTGCTCAAGACTTCCATCCTAGTTCAGGAATACTAGCATCTGATTTTACTTTGCTATCTGATCAAACATTGAGATTTTTTACATCTTCACTGACTGAGATCAACTTAAATGATAATGCTATATTATTTAATCTTAAAGTACGAATAAAAGGCAATGAAAATACGAGTGCAATTATAAAAATACAAGGTGACATAAAGGCATATGACCTCAATGTAAATGAAATACTAGTTACAACCTCCAATGGATCCGTTTGCTCAAATAATTCTAAACTGTCTGTTAGTGGGAGTGTGAAAAATAAAAATGGGAAAGCATTAGGTACTAATGGAACGGAAATACCATATATTTTATTAACACAAAACAATGCTAATTTCGGTATTCCAACAGATTTAAACGGTGATTATATTGCTACAAATCTCGAAGCAAATAAATCATATGATTTTGCTCCAACCTATGATGATAAACTCTTAAAAGGTATCGATGTCGCAGATTTGTTAATTCTTAGAAAGCATATGCAAGGCCTAACATTGTTCAATTCTCCACTTACCTATTATGCAGCTGATTTGAATGATGATAAATTAATTGACGTAGCTGACCTTCTCACAATGAGAAAGATTATGCAAAGTCTCACGACAGTTCTACCTAATGATCGTAAGGCATGGAAATTTGTACCAAATGCACATGTATTTCCTAATACAATTAATCCATTGCTTCCAAGTGTTCCATCATCTATTGTGTTCAATCCATTGACGTCTAACCAAATCAACCAGAACTTTACGGGCGTAAAACGTGGAGACCTTAATCACAGTGCGATTCCTCTCAACGATGATTTAATTGAAAATAGGTCAGCGGATATGAAACTTACCATCCAAAATGCCAATGGACAAAAAAATCAAGAAGTTTACGTCGATGTGACTGCTGAAAATTTTACTAATATATTGGGATTAGGATTCACTATAGAATGGCCAACCGCTATGTTGCAATTGGTCTCAGTACCTTCGGGATCAGACATTAAATTATCGGGCACTACTCTATTCAACGAATCTCTATTAAATCAGGGCAAACTCGGTTTGTTTTGGGAATCATCGGACTTAACAAATGGGACAACCATATCAGATGGCTCAATAGTTTATAGGTTTAAATTCAAAATACTGGCGAATATTGGTCAAACAGTAACCATAAACGGGGCAAACAATCCGGTTCTTTCAAAGTATATTTTGAATGATCTTAAGGAAGTTCCACTTAGTATTACAAGCGGAAAAGTCACAGTCGGCACATCTGCTACATCTGACCCGAATATGGAAGTGAATTTATCTATTTCTCCCAACCCAACATCTGGATTAATAAAACTAATATCTGAAAATCAAATATCAAAAATTGAATTATTCAACTTAGATGGACGATTCGTTCAGATCATTGCTGAAATCAAAGACAACACAGTAGATTTAACACATCTTGCTCCTGGCAGTTATATACTTAAGGGAGTAGCAAACAAATATCCATTTGTGAAGAAGGTGGTTATTGTGAGATAAGGAATGATATTTTTAAAAGTTTTTTTGCATGAAAGGAGGGTGGTTTTGGGCCGCTCTCTTTTTTTGATTGATAGAGGAATATTTTAGATTTCAATAATAAATAACTTTTTTTTAAACCACTTAAAACATATTTTATGAACAAGTTTTTTTTCTTAGTTTTTTCATTTTTAGTGATATTTTCGTGTAAAGAAAAATCCACAGCTTTAGTTTATAATGCTGACTGCATTTCAAAAGAAGGTACTGGTCCGGTCAATTTTAAGTTATTTATTCAGGATACAACCGTGGTTTTAGTTCCGGAAAAGTCGGACCCAATGGTGTGGCCACTCAGATCAAAAGATGGAGAGATGAGAACTAAAATAAATTATCAAGACTTTACCATTGATTTTAGCAATAAAGATTCTATCGTTGGTACTCTTTACAAAGAAGCAATCAAGACGGTATCAACAGTCACCGTAGAACCAGTTTCTATGGCAGAGTCAACGAACATAGATACTGTAGTCGACTTACAAGTAATGAGTTCATGTCTTTTTAAGAAAGGAACGAGGTGATTTGAAGTGGCTTACAAACGCTAATATGTCCCCTGTAGATTGTCAATAGTCTATGGGGGATTTTTGCTTTTAATGGTTCATTAAAATTTGCAGTATCTGACATCTTTGAATCCTTAAAATTTCAAGCTGGAACAAACGTGCAAGGAAGCAATTTTACGACGAGTAACATTTTTGATTTTAGCAATCGGACATTCACCTTGACCTACACGCGCAATTTTGGTCGCAATGAGATCAAAGCTTCTAGATCAAGAGGAACTGGATCTGATGATGAAAGGAGGAGAGTGGAGTGACATATGCGGACATGAAAGTTCCTTCGTCCACCAACACATCACAAAAAATAGCATTCATGTCGACATGATTTGTAATAATGCCCGTGTAGTACATATTATTTACTTCGCAGCCACAGGTTGTGATCATCAGAGGCAGTATTGACTTTCTAGTTTGCATGAGAGATCTTGCTGTTTGTCGGTCTTTCCAAATAGCTTCGTCATGCTCCGCTTTTTACAACCAAGCCCCATCAGTTATTCAAACATCATGAACAATTACTTCATTTTTTGCATTGAATAGCGTATTATTGCACCCACAATCGGCTATTTATGCAGTTTCTTTATCCGGGATTTCTATGGGCACTCACAGCACTAGCGATCCCGATCATTATACATTTGTTCTATTTTAGGCGCTTCAAACGTGTATATTTTACC
>JANMMV010000402.1:0-2550 GCA_031373565.1 Saprospiraceae bacterium | reverse complement strand
ATATCGCGTTCACAAAATGGGCTATGCTCCATCAACTGTCCAAAATCATTTCGATATCGTTTGGGTGGTTGAATAGGTGATGTAGATTCCACTATCAATAAGCGATTGTTCTCGTCAGCAAATTCTATCTGATAGATGGTACCTCGTGGGATAACAAGGTAATCTCCATATCCAAAATCTAGGTGCCCATACATCGTCTTGAGCACACCTGACCCCACATGGACAAAAATACATTCGTCAGCGTCAGCATTCTTGAAGTAGTAATTTTTCATGCTGTGGCGCGGTGCCGCTAGTGTTATCTTGCAATCATTATTAACCAAAACTGGCTTTCGACTTTCAAGGTAATCATCTACTTGCGGTATATTGAATCCTCTAAGACTGCGATGTTTGAGTTGTCGGTCGTGGATTGTTTTGGGCGCCATTGCTATCGGATCTCCTATCTGGGTGATCATCGTCGGTGGATGATTGTGATATAAGATCGAATATAAATCGCTGAACCCTTCTGTGGAGAAGAGCTGCTCGCTATACAATGAGCCATCGGGTTTGCGAAATTGCGTATGACGTTTGGGTGGTATAGAACCAAGACTGTGGTAATGCATGGCTAATAATTAATTTTGTTTGGAAAGGTTAATAAAGATTTTGTGCATCGTTTGCTCCAACACTGACAACTCATCATCACTAATGCCGTCGTAAGCTTCTTCTCTAAATTCTATCAAGATCGGTTTGACTTGGTGATACATTTCATTGCCAGCAGATGTCAAAGATATGACAAATTTTCTCCGATCGGATGGATGCGGCTCACGAGTCACCAATGCTTTGATAACTAGTAAATCTATCATACGAGTCACGGTGGGAGCATCCTTACAAGCGAGTTCTGAGACTTCTTGCTGCGATAATGATGTATGCCTAAAAAGCAATTGAATGATAACCCATTGATCTACAGTGATGTCTATCTCTGGGTGCATTAGTAAGAGCCTGGAGAATGATAACTTCATCAATTTGGCCGTTTTCTCTATACTAAATCCGGAAACTTCGTATCGCTTTGTAGATGATGACGGGGAAGATGGAAAGACGGACATATCGTTAGTGTACTAATAATATGCAAAACAAATATAAAAAAATGAAACAACCTAAAGAATAGCAAAATATAATTAAGTCAACACACGGTACCTTCAATCACGTTAGCTTCCACATAGGCAAACACATCAAACAATATTACCTTTTGATAATTTATAAAACAAAATATAAAACTGCTCATGGTTATTAACATTTTTGCATTTTGATAACTTAATGTTGTACTTTTTAAAATTGATCAATTAAGCTCAATATATCAATAATTGCTGAAGCAATTCATCTACGACAGCCTAGACAAACATGATGACTCGATGACGTTTGTCTTTGACTAATCAAATCAAAATAATAAACTGCCGTCCTTCGATTCTGCCCTAAGCACCCTAAAACAAAAAACTTGCAGCTGCATAAAACGACAGCGGTTCTCCCGGTGTAAAGTGAATTTCTTCAACAGGGCTTACTTCATTTTTGAGCCTTGATGTGGTTGCAAACTGCGTTTCATTCCACGCAGTATTCAGGACATTTTTTGTTTCAAAAATAAACTCTAATCGCTTATAACGATATTTAGCATTGAAATCAAGTACAGTATAACCTAATGCTTTGATCGAATTATCTTCATTGGCTGGGCGATCGCTGATGTTTCGCAAATGAACGCTTAGGGAAGACATCTTACTAGGGAAAACCGAAATGCTTGCAGTATTGACCCATGGTGCGGCAAGTGGAATATGGTTCTCGGTAGGCTCGCTATCAAGAGACTTTGACTTTGTAAAATTGGCGTCAGCTGATACGATTATCCAATTGAAGGGTTGATACCTTAGACTTGCCTCGATACCTTGTCGTAGCGATTTCCCACTTGGCTCCACAATCCCCTCATCTCCTACGTACACAAATTCTTGATCAGAATGCAATCTCCATAAAGCCCATTGTAGATAGACATTTTTTGAAATTTTATGATTGGCTCCGATATCCGTTCCCCAAGCAGCAGGAAGTGAAAGTAGACTATTAGCGTCGGTGACGACTCTCGTATCATTGGAGTGAAAACCTTTACCAGCCTTAGCAAATAGCTGTGTCTTATCGTTCAATGTATATGAAATCGTTGCTTTCGGGGAGATCGTTTTTGCTGTATCCGACTTTGTACTATATATAGTGCTCAATTGATCATGGTATAAAAAGGAAAAGTTATCAGATCTCACACCTAAGGTAATATTTAAATTGTGGAGACTGTAGTTTAACTCCGCGAAAGTGCTAATATTACTCTCATCAATATTCCCATTTTTGATGGCTGATACAATCGTCTTTCGGTTGACGGTACGGTTAAGAGATACATCATTGACATCATCATATCTCCACCCGATACCTGCTTTTAGATCCAATTTTGCGCTGCCGTCAGTCCATAGATTTCGATAGTAGGTAGAATTAAAACCAAATAAGTTCCTTTTTTCAAACTGTCGTATTTGATCACCGTTAATGAAGTCATTG
>JANMMV010000385.1:0-1577 GCA_031373565.1 Saprospiraceae bacterium | reverse complement strand
GCTATATCTTGCCCCATGAGTACAAGATTAGGATGTCGCTCCATCGCTTGGTCTATGCCTTTTGCGATGGCATCTACAAATCTCATCTCCGTCTTCGCTTGCGATGCTGGCGCTACAACTACTTGATTGTATGGCGCATAGACATCATTGATTTCGTTAGCTTCAGATGATTGGATAGCTGCCATATCATCTGCCATGCGATAAGTTTTATCGATCTCTGATTTAATATTAGCCTTGATAGTAGTTATGGTGTCGGTTGTCAAGATTCCTTGAGCCACTAGATAATCTTCATAGTTTTGGATCGGGTCTTTGGCTGCCCACATGTCCATAAGCTCTTGGGGAACGTATTTCGTTCCGGATGCTTCTTCATGTCCTCGCATTCTGAAAGTAATACATTCCACTAGCCATGGCTCAGGGTTGACCCGTATTTCAGTGGCGATGCGTTTGATTGTATTATAAACTTCGAGAATATTATTGCCATCGATGATGATCGATTTCATCCCATAACCTACGGCACGATCGGCCAATTGATCACAGACATATTGCTCACGTGTAGGCGTTGAAAGTCCGTATCCGTTGTTTTCGATAACAAATATCGTGGGTATTGACCATACTGCAGCCGTATTGAGTGCTTCGTGAAATTCTCCTTGACTGGTACCGCCTTCGCCTGTAAAAGCTAGAGATACTTTTGGATTGCCGCTCAGCGTGTGTGCCAATCCTACGCCTGCTGCGAGCGACAATTGTGGTCCTAAATGAGAAATCATACCGACGATACCATATGCTGGAGCGCCAAAATGGAACGATCGGTCTCGGCCCTTTGTAAATCCTTCTGCTTTGCCCTGCCATTGTGCAAATAAGCGTTCGAGCGGCATATTTCGAGACGTAAAAACACCTAGATTGCGGTGCATGGTAAAGATTTTCTCATCGGCATCTAGTGCTTCTGTACAACCAACAGAGATGGCTTCCTGTCCGATACCCGAAAACCATTTTGATACCTTTCCTTGACGTAAGAGGATGAGCATTTTTTCTTCGATCAATCTCGGTTTGATCAATGCAGTATAAAGGCTTAGGTGCTCTTCTGAGCTATGTTTATATTTGGTGAAATCTAAAGATGTCAATGTTGAGGTAGCCATGTGGATAGGGAAATTTATGGCTCAAAGGTATGAAATTAAATGCAATAGCGACATCGTAATAGACAACTTAGCCAAATAAAGCAATCTAACAAATCAACCGAATTCGTCATTTACCTTTCCCCTTCAACCTTCTAACCTGGTTTATGCATTCAAATTCGTACTAGATTTTCTAATCATAATTCAGGTTTAATGTTGCACATCCTTAAACTGCTCACTGTCGTGCTTGAAATGGAAGACAAATGGAAAAATCAGCGCCAATACTAATGCATAAGCTGCAAAAGAGTACCATATGTTTGGCCAATCGCGCGTACCTTCCTTGGTAAAATGATCAACTACAAAACCACAAGCTTTAGCACCGATAACAGATCCTAATCCATTGACCATCATCATAAATAGTCCTTGTGCTGAAGATCTGATTTTGGAATCTGTTGTAGTTTCAATAAA
>JANMMV010000368.1:0-1750 GCA_031373565.1 Saprospiraceae bacterium | reverse complement strand
GACACAAATTGCTTATTCGTCAGTAGCCCAAATTGGACTTATGTTTGTTGAAGTAGCTTTAGGATGGCATTACATGGCGTTGATTCATTTTGCCGGTAATGCATTTTTAAGATGTTATCAGTTGTTGGTTTCTCCATCTGTTTTGAGTTACATGATCCACGATCAGTTTTTTAACTTTATCAAACCAACGGATAATTATCAAGGTGGTATATGGGACAAAATCAAATTGTCTATTTATATGATGAGTATTAAAGAGTGGAATATAGATAAATTTCAATATAATTTTCTTTGGAAGCCTATAAAAGCATTTGGAAATTTATCAGGAAAAATGGGCAATTTGACGACAATGGCCATATTTACGCCTATTTTTCTACTCGGTTTGTACTTTGTTTACCACCAGGAATTATTATCTCCTGAGATTATGCATTACTACCCCGAGATTTTCAGTTTTGCAGCGCTGTTGCTCGTTGCCCGTGCTTTCGTAGCGCGGCAAAGTGCCATGTACGCTTGGTTTTTAGTGCTTTTGAGTCAATTATTTATCTCCTTATCAGTTGGTTTTAATGAGCAGTTCGATTTTACGCAGATTCATCTCTATCTTAGTGGCATATTTGTATCTAGTGCATTGGGGTTTTTTTGTTTAAATAAGTTACGAAAGACTGAAAATATTGACTTAGACAAGTTTCATGGGCACTCATATGTCCACCCGAGATTAGGATTTGTATTTGTTATTGCATGTTTAGGTTTGGCTGGTTTTCCAATTACACCCACCTTCATAGGAGAAGATTTGTTGATGTCTCATATTCATAAGAACCAAGTGGTTCTCACCGTTTTGACATCACTTAATTTCATATTAGACGGTCTTGTGGTCCTTCGGATATATTCGAGGCTCTTCCTAGGTACACACGAAAGAGGGTATCATGAAGTGGCTTATAAGTCGATGTAAACCTTTTTTAACTTTTTAAAAAATTAATTGACATGATAAATAGATTAATTCTATCCATAGTGATTTTGGTGAGTATGTCACCCCTTATTTCTGCACAGACTAAGACTATTAATACCAATACAACATCTTGGTTTGCTTATGTAGGTTCTCACAAATTTGCCGACAAATGGAGCCTTCACATAGAAGCCCAGCTTCGTCGAAGTGATTTCTTCTCAAATAGTATGCAAGTTTTGCTCCGTCCAGGTTTGATTTACCATATTACGGATAACACGACTCTAAGCGGTGGATATTGTTACGTTACGACTGATCCTTATGGTGTCCTACCCGCGAAAGTTTCATTTCCTGAAAATCGGACGTGGCAGCAATTACAATTCAAAAGCAATCATGGTATGACCGAACTTCTCCATCGCTTCAGACTCGAGCAACGCTGGGTGCATGCGCCCGTTGCAAATAGTAGTGGTGTATTTGAACCAGGAGATGCAGTATATACCAATCGAGTGAGATATATGGCGAAGGCTTCTATACCGTTTAAGGGAAAAGTTATACATGATAAATCATTGTATGCCACGGTCAGTAATGAGTTGATGATCAGTTGGGGCAAAAATGTGAAGTTAAACACTTTTGATCAAAATAGAGTTTTCGTAGGGCTTGGGTACAAAATTCCGAATATCGGTCGTCTAGAAGGTGGCTACCTCAATCAAACCATTTTCAAGGGAGATGGCATAACATTAGAGCAGAACCATACATTATCTTTCTGGCTATTTGCTAATTTCGGATTGAGAAAGAAAAATGCTTAATCGATTTTAA
>JANMMV010000367.1:0-6273 GCA_031373565.1 Saprospiraceae bacterium | reverse complement strand
GACGGCGCAGCTACTTGCGGATACTTTTCGACGTAGGGTCTAGATTGTTTGACGATAAAAGTGCGATTTCCAGTGTCCACTCTCACCACATAATTCATATTGCCAGCACCGGGGATAGAGACATTCACAACATCTTCATCTATCGAAAGCCACCCTTTCTCTACTAAATAATCCTTGAGCTGAGCTACGTTTTTTAAATCCAGTAAGATCATACTACGGATAAATTATAGTAAATAGCGCAATGAAAACTGGAACTGACGTGGCGGCCCAGCGTTGCGTTGCTGGAATAAACCACTTGCGCTAGAACCTGCCTGAATCTGATTGCTTTGTGTTGCATTATTGCTATAACCGCTTAGATTTTCTACATTCAAAATATTAAAAATATCCGCTCTGAGTTCGATTTTATTTGAGCCTGTAATTGTAAATTGATGCTGGATACCAAAATCAAGATTTGTACTCCATGGTAGTCTATCACTGTTGCGGCTTTCGCCAGGGAATCTATCACTGTTGCCTACATAAGCATCACCAAAACCAGATCCATCACCATTCAAATCTGTGGTACCAAACCCTAAAGGAATCCGATTGATGGGTTGCCCACTTTGTAAAATACCTGCCAAGGTAATCGCGGTACCACTCCAAGGGTAGTAATTATATATACCGTTAATATTGTGGGTACGATCGTTGATCGATGGGCCCCATTCAGCACCGTAATTGTTACCATCCATCGCTCTGAAATTTATATCCTCTGTGTCATTTTTTAAAGATGACAATGTATAGTTCAATCGATAAGCATAATTGTCATTACCTTTTACTTTTTGATAATTAAAACTCGCTGCATAATACCTAGATTTACCTTCGGATTCAGATATGACCACATTTCTGGCTACACCCGTAAGGGTCTTACCTCCTATGGAAGCAGTGTTGTTGATGATTGGAATGGGTCTTGAAGCATCGGCTTCCGCAGGGGATCGCAGGACTACATTATTGGGGTCGATTGCATATTCTGCAGCCGCATTTAGATTGCGAAGTCTGAATTGGCTCTCGCCACGATTGTTTACTAAATCGACAAAAAATAGGTGCTCGTCATCCGCCTGAAGTTGATATCCCAGCGCAAATTGGTGAGCAAATGGGTTTTGATATCCGTTCGGATTCAAGATTCTCCTGTCGTTAGAAAAAGCACCTTCGCGCTGACCTTGCAACTGATCCGCTGTCGTTCCTTTGAGATACGTAACATTGCTCAGGTTTGCCGAAATATTACCGTTAAATGTCACTGCATTGATATCTGTACTTGCAGGCAAGATGCCGAGATCTTTAAATTGTTGGATTTGTGCTCTATAATCTGCTGATGTTGTATTTTGCTGTAATGCATCACTATATATCGCATAGCTCACTTTGTCATAAGCTACCGCATATCCACCTCTTAAACTGCTATTTTTAGTAAGCTTGTAATTGGCGTTAAGTCTTGGCGCTAAGTTGTTGTAATCGCCCTTGTCACTTCCACCCTTCGACAGATTATCATAATCATATCTTAAACCTACCGTAAGATTCATCTTACCACTTACGGCCCATAGATCTTCCACATATGCCGAATAAATATCTTGTGTAGCTCCAAAAGAAGTAGGTCTTAGCTCTACGTTATAATTTAAAACTTGTACATCACCAGGAATGTCATTCAAAGTAAGATTACTACCCAAATTTTTAGCCTTTAATGCCAGGAACTGCGCGTCATTAAGCATCACGGTATAATTACCATTTGGATTGCCACCACCGAAAAGTTCGTGCGCGCCACTTATTATATTAAGACCTGCTTTAACGGTGTGGTTTTCTGTATAATACTTAAATTTTTGCTGTACCTGAACCGTATTTTCTAGCGCTTCAAAAGCGTAGCCCGGATGCCCTAAGACAGCAATCGTTTGATCATTGGGGCTTCTGACTACTACTTGTGGTGCATTCGGTTCTAACGGATCAGCATATCCCCATCTGAATCTCGCATATTGAAGATTTGTTTCTCCTGTTATCTTACCAAAATTGTACGAATTTTGAAAAGCTACCAATGTGCTGTTTCGAGATTGAGTGTTACCTGCTGAAGGAAATGCCACTCCACCATCCAAGCCACCGCCCTGACGCTCTATACCTACTGCTCCCACATTAGCTCTCAGAGATGACCTGAAATTTGTGTTCCATATATGATCTATTTTTGCAGAGGTGTAGTTGAAAGTATTCGTACCGCGGACAGTTTCAATGACATTTAGATCTGCTACATTCAATAGATTATCTTTAACGTCTGTTGTATGTTCAAAATTAACATAATAAAAGGTCTTGTCTTTCTTTATTGCCCCACCGAAACCTGCACCTGCCTGATATCTAGCAAAACCATCTTTGACTTGATTTCCAGACAAATCTCTTTGGGTAAAAGGTGATGTAGCGTCTATCACAGTACCCGGTCTAGTGACAAAGAAGATCTCGCCTTTGGTTTCATTTGAACCAGATCTAGGTGTGATGTCTATCACTCCACTCCCCGTAAGACCGTATTCTGCAGAAAAATTACTAGTAAGTAGCGTGATATCCTTTGCAAACCCAGACGGGATGTTAAATTTTTGACCTCCCAAAAATCGCTCATTATTGTCCATACCCTCTATCAAGTAGGAAGCGTAAAGGGAATTAGCGCCATTGATACTTACGTTGGGCGCTTCAGGAAAAAACCCAGTGGCCTGTGTTACGTTAGGTAATCTGAAAAGTACTCTGGTCAAATCACGCCCTTCTACAGGGATTTCTTGAATTTCAGATGATTTGAGTTCAAACGCTACTTCCGCATTTTGCGTATTGATCTTGCCGTAATTTGAATAAGAGACCACGACTTCGTCCAATTTTTGGCTCATCAACTTCTCTAAATATAAGGTGATTTCAGGGTTTTGATTGGATCGGATATCGATCATTCCCGATGATTGTGTTTCGTATATTTCGTTGCCTTCAAAGACGACTTGATAACCATTGATAGATGGTAAATTTCTGAATACGGCTTTACCTTTTCCGCTGGTTGCTTGCTCGATTACTATGTTTTGGGTACTGTTGATAAGCTTTACTTTGGTATCATTTAATGATGCCTGAGTCGCATAATCAGACAATATTACCGTCAAATCCTGCTGTGCAGCCCCAAAAAATGATGTAATCAATAGAGCGATAATGAATAAATGTTTCATAGATACCGTAGATAAAAATGATTTTAATAATGTAGATTAAGTAAAATATAGCATTCTACTCTTAGCTAATTTGAAGAGTAAAAGTAGTATATATTATTTAATAAATTATCACAACCAAAAAATAGTACCTATAGTATCAGACAAGCGAAAGTGTAAATCGGCTACCATGCAAACTCTTTTATCACACATGGTGCACATCTGTTTTTGTAGTCCACATTGCCTGTAAATTAGAAAGCGAGCGTAAAAAAAAAAGACGATCAGCATCGCTGGTTTTGAACGAACTGCACCGACGCAAAAACATGTATAACGAATACGTGCCTTTTTCAGCAACCGCTAATTTCTATTGATAGGTTACTTTTAACTCAAATGCAACCTTGCAAGTACCGCAGTCCAAAGTTATGGTACTTGGTTTGCTTTTGACGACGTCTTGTAATTTGAAGGAAATGCCACCCATATTTTCTGAAGTTGCTTCATCTTTTTCTACTAAGAAAAATCCTAATGACTTATCATAGGTATTCATCGATAGTTTTGGTAATATAAGCGTAAAGTCGTGCGCTTGACCAGTTGGAGCATTGAGTTTTATTGCATCGGATGACCATAGCAATTGATCTGCTGTATTATCCGTTTTTAATGTATAAAGCACGGGGTATATGTCAGGATTTGTGTTGTCATTGTCCCATTTAGATCCGTCCGGTTTGGCTGCTGGAAATTTTGTGATTTTGATGGATGAGACATTTACAGCTTTAGGTATTGATTCCGTTTCGCATAAAGGGCCTTCAAATCCATTTGGACATTGGCATTTTCCATCGGAACAAGTTCCGCCATTTGTACATAATATATCTTCGCAAGGATCAGATTTACTACATGAGAAAAACAGTAACATGGTAGAAAATAAAAGTGTATTTAGAAATTTCATTTGATTTGTATTTAGTTGATGAAAAATTACTTTTGTATTGTGTGAAAAACATGGAAATTAAATGGGCCGATCCTACTATTTAATTTTCTTTTTTAAGTCATCTATTTCTTTTTGTTGTTTCTCGATGATGGTAATGAGTTCTTTAATCGCTGCAAGCGCTACTCCTGATGGATCAATGGTGCTAATTCCTGTGTCATCTGTTCCCACTTCAAAAAGAGACTTGAATTGCTGCGCATATGGCCCAATATGATATTCTCCAGTGCCTTTATATTTCCATTTTTGAACTTCTAGTTCTTTGACTTTATCTAGAATCTCCGCGCCATTCAGTTCTTGGAGATCGTCTTTTTTATTAATATCACTAGCATTGGTCCATACACCACCTTCTGTTAGATTGGCACCATTACCATTGGTCGCATTGGATCCCACTTGCAGTGCATTACCTGCTTGGACTTTTTGTCTTCCAAATGCCCAGTTTTTTACGTTGCTATTACCAAACGCCATCGTAAAACTTTCGCCAACGATTGTGTTGAACCCTATCGCAGCTGCATTGACCATATCGGTGCTGTCAGGGTCAACATCTGCATTGTATCCGATCGCCAACAATCTTTTCCCTGTGACATTATTTTTTAAAGAATTAAACCCAATGGCTGTATTGTTAAAACCTGTAGTGGTGTTTGCCATACTTGATTTGCCTATTGCTACTGAATTTAGAAACTCAGATGGATCGCCGATGGCATTTATCAAGGCGCTATCACCGATCGCAACATTGTAATCTTGGGTTACATTCGTTTTTAGGGTATGATTTCCGACACTTATGTTTCCCACGTTGTTATTTCCAAAATATTGAGATTCCAGACCTATCGCGACATTATTATTGCCAGACACGTGCGCAAACATAACATTGTGACCAATTGCGATATTGTTATTAGCGTTTCCATTGGAGGACAATGCTTGGTAGCCCATGGCAAGGTTATTAGAGCCACCATTGTTGTCTTTCAAACTTCGATAACCAATAGCTGTGTTGTACTGTCCCATGTTATTAAATAGAGATTCATTTCCAATGGCTGTATTATAATTTGCAGATCTTGCATTTTTCATGGCTTGCAGCCCTATGGCCGTATTGCCGTCTCCTGATATATTAAGCAAAGTTTTTTCACCGATGCCGATATTATAATTACCGATTGCCTTTGCCATCGTAGAATCTCCTATTGCAATGCTTTCAGATCCACCAAATGAAAGTGCGCTTCTCCCTATAGCTATTGAATTTGACACAGAAGCATTGGTTTTCATAGCTTGCCTGCCTATGGCAACATTGTTATCTCCGTCATTATTCATCATAGTTTCAACACCTACGGCAACGTTGCCTGTAGCGTTGATGGATGAAAACATGGTGTTAAAACCAATTGCCACGTTTTCATTAGATGTATTTGCATTTGCCATAGACAGAGAGCCGATTGCCGTGTTCCTGTTACCACTTGTCATACTAAACAGTGTATAATTTCCTAATGATATATTGTGTTGACTGTTTAGATGTTTTTGCTGACTGAAATGACCTACCGCTATGGCAGAAAACGACGGTGTATTTACATTTTGCAAAGCTTTAGTTCCGATAGCCAGATTAGGGGATGTAACAGAAGCCGACACTTGTTTTGCCAAAGAAGAGTCTCCAATGGCAATTTGATATGAAGCATTGACGACTTTACCATTTGCTTCCCTGCCGATCGCTATATTAAAATCCGAGTTATTGGTAGTTAACGCATTTGTCCCTATAGCAATATTATTTTTTCCTACCGTATTGAAGTAAAGGGCATTTTCCCCAATAGCCACATTTGCTTCTCCAGTGGTATTTTTGTTTAAAGTGGATGAACCAAGTGCAACATTATGATAACCTTGGTTGCTATTCAAAGTATTGGATCCTACGGCCACGTTGGATCCACCGCCAATGGTGACATCCTTCATCGCATTAAACCCGATAGCGACATTGGTGCTTCCAAATAGCATTTTTGATAATGACGAATCCCCGATCGCCACATTATAATCGCCATTACTCAATGCAAATAAAGAAGCATTTCCTAAGGCAATATTATTGTTGGCAAGCGTAGAGCTAGAGAACAAAGCATTTGGACCAAAAAAAAGGTTACCACCTATGGTATCTAT
>JANMMV010000353.1:0-3382 GCA_031373565.1 Saprospiraceae bacterium | reverse complement strand
CTATAGATACAATAGGTTCAAAAAACATGATCGGGATAAGAATCAATATCGCTATAAAAAAAAAATTGTTGGCAGCTTGTGATGGGATAATCAACTTTAGCAAAAGAGCCAATAATATTCCATACAAAATCGACCATATTTGGATGACACCGTGTACTCTCCGCCAAACAAATCGATATCGATTCGGGTACTTAAAAAAACTATTGGTGAGAACAACTCTTAACCCTAAATCTTTAAAAGCTTCAAATGCCGCCATGTATGCCATAATAATACCTGTAATCCCATAATCTTCGGCAGTCATATGCTTTGTAATGATAGGCATCATGAATAAACTGACTAACTTTGGCAATTGTGGCGCCAATGCATAAATAATAGAAGCAGATAAGATTTTCTTTATCAACTTTTCACTTTAATGAATTTTGCATAATATCTTCGAAAAAAAATTCATCTGTATGTTTCAAATGGCTTTCACTACAGGTAGTTAAGTACTGCTTTGAACTAATTTTTCGACCTTCTTAAATAGAAAAATTACTTTATTCTTAAAAAATTCCTTCAATGAAACCATCAACGCAATTCAATCGATCGATAAAAAGAATCAGGGATATGACCTTCGGTCCACTTTTTTGCTTTGTCACTTAGTCTGCCGGCTGTATCACAATATGAATAAACGGTATGACCCGAAACAGACGCATAAAACAACAATGAACTCCATATTCCATAAATTTTCATATTTTCGGATTGGATAAATACAAGTTCCAACGGCTTGTCGATCGGCAATATCTCAAACCGAACATTCAATTTCAATAACAGTGAATTGATCTGATCTATATTTGATTGCGCCGGATGGTACTTAACATATAATTTATCTACCTTCAATGTACTAAATATTTCATTTAATAACTTAAAAAATGCATCTTCTTCTATTACTTGATCTTGAATGCTATTATCAAAAACGAAAACATGTTGGTTACTCATTGACTTAAGATCCAAGTTGAGTAAAGGAAAATTAATCTTAGTTATTTTGTAATTTGAATTTTCAAAATCTGATCTATTAAATAAGTAAATTGTATTCAATTTAGCATTTATGCTCGTAAAAACAATAGATCTATTAAAATGTGAAAAATACCTAAGGGCTCTTTTTAAAATGAACTGTTGGGTATAAAGCGGATTGGTTTTTTTTATAAAAAATTGGGGATGTGAATAATTCAACAAGCCCTCATCTATGATGTTATATTCCGTACACTTTGAATGTGTAATGATAGCTTGCATCAGGTAATTGTTAGTGTGTGGCAAATAACAACAACATGATTCCTTTATACTTTCGCTCAATAATGTATCAATGGCAGACAGTCTTTTATTGATCCAAATTGGCTTATTTATTCCCGTTGTTGGAATTTTATCAAGGTCAGTAATTAATTTTGGTAAATGAATTACGTTGAAAGATGCGAGGTTGATATAACTATTGGAATAGCCCCTGCCAAATAAAATAATGATATCTTCTAAGCCATTTTTTTCAATTACCGCCAAGCAAGACAATAAGGTAATATTACTATGTACATAAAAAATGTGGGTCAAAATGAAAAATTCAATCTAACGATTTAAATACCAAATGCGAATCATTACCATATTTTAGAGACTTAGTCATCCAAGCCATTACGACATACTGTATGTCTTAATTTCCATAAACCGTCCTGATTTTTTCCCCATAAATGCGGCGATCTGAATTTATCAACGATCTCCCAAAATTCATCATCGGTGATACCAATATATTCAAGAAATTCAGTGTAAAACTTATGTGGGAATTCCTGATCAAATTTCTTAGCTAATAATGCGCCTTCTTCACGTGTAATTTTTCCATTTCTTACTTCCTGGGCAGCGTCATAAGTAGCTCTGCCAATACCAAACTTAATCAAGGTAGTAAAATAATGAAAAGGATCAATTTTATCATCAATACTGCTGTACTTAGAATAGCTTCCTTCAGTACGTTCTGTATTAGCAGAAAAACCTGTATTTTCAACAGCATAATAATAACATTCTTGCGGATCCCATTTTAGGTAATAGCCTAAATAATGCACTTCCACTCCTTTATTTTCCAATTGGTGATGGTCTATGGGAATATATGGTGCGAAGTCTCCCACTGAATATCCATAGTCATTAATAATGTCTTGCATTGATTTTCCCCCAAGACTCATTTCCAAAGGATTATCTACGGAAAAGAATTTTGTATTCATCGTGGGGATGTTATTCTCGTCCACCTTATTTCCGTATTCTGCTTGATTCTCTCCATACATAACCAACTTAATTCCAAATCTAGCTGCCATTGACGGTCCTATGATTCTTTGACCAATAATAAATGGTTGAAATGGATGTAATAAGTTTTGAAAAGCAAATTTGGTTAGCAATCGATGCAGTTTGCCATTGGGCGTATACAAAATATTGTCCAATCCACCTTCGTGCATCCAATTTTGAAAATTTTTTATGCCGATATCAGTATATAAATGAGGAGCCCATGTCACTGTTAGTGGATTCATTTTATACTTATATTTTAGAATGTGCGAAGTATAGGCGCTATCTTTTCCACCACTTCCGGGGACCACGACATCATAACTTCCATCTTTACTGCGATACTTCTCCAATAATTTCCAAAGTGTTTCTTCACGTTGCTCCCAATTTATCGACTTCTCTTTTTCATCATGATATTGGCATGCAGAACAAATTCCTTCTTCATTAAAATGAATAACTTCCTTTTTCTCCTTGATCGTATTCTTAAATTCGACCGTGGAATTTGGTCTTTGATTGGAAATAACGCATTTTTTACAAAACTTTACTTCATCGGGTAATCCATAAAAAGCCTCGTATGTACTCATATCATATTTAATTTAGGTCCTTAAAAATTGCGATAACATGGAAAGCCCAATTTTTGAACTCTTTTCAGGGTGAAATTGAACTCCCGTAATATTATCTTTCTTTACTGCTGCGCAAAAGTCATTTTCATCATAATTAGCCACTGCCAATAGTTCACCTTTATTTTCAGGAACAGCTACATAAGAGTGTACAAAATAAACATCAGCCGAAACCGCTGTATTTTCCAGAAGGCTCCCATTCCATCTACCTACTTCAGGCTCGCGTAATTCATTCCAACTTACGTGGGGTAGCTTCAATGGAGAATCCTGATGGATAGGCATCTTTACAACTTTTCCTTTTATCAAGCCTAAACCTTTTGAAATTTCAAACTCTTCACTTTCTTCCATCAACATCTGCATACCCAGACATATACCTAAGAAAGGTCTTCCTGTTTGCCCCGAACTCACGGCCACTGATCGCGCTCTATATGAGTGGCAGATGTCAGTGCCGGGCGTCGGTGAAGAGGGACAGCGGAAGC
>JANMMV010000349.1:0-1806 GCA_031373565.1 Saprospiraceae bacterium | reverse complement strand
ACCTCCCCAAAATATCTGAGAATGGGGAGTTAGGATTAAAATTAGAGCAATGGATTCAAGACGAAAGTCTCGTATCAACATCAGTAGAGATTAAGTAAGATGAGAAAATTATTACTTTCTATAGTTGTTTTTGTTTTCGTTACTATTGCTCTATGGGGCTGTGGGTCAAGTAGCGATACAACTTCATTGGGAAATTCAACATCACTGGGTGCAATTTCTACAAATCCTATTTCACGTGATGCGACGCTCACATTTACGGTTACGTGGCCGAAGACTCGCGTGATCCCTACTAATACTAATCGTCTGATTTTATATCTCGGCGGACCTGGGATGGAAACTCGGGCATATATATTAGATAAAAATCAGGCTGGTAGCACTATCACCCAGACTATCTCAAATATTCCGGCTGGTCCTCGACGCATTTTCAGTGCTGAAGCGCGGCAGGTTGATCCCTCACTACTCAATGGCAATGGGACGCTCCGCTTAGTTTCTGCCACGTCATCAGAACTTCAGATCGGTACTAGGCTCGCTGCTGGTAACGATGGCGCTGCGCATGATCTACATGCAGGAGATAGCGTTCGAGCCTCAGTGGAACTTCAACCAGCCGCGACTCCGAGTAGTGGGATAACCGGGGTGAATGCAACCGTCAATCAGGTTATTGGAGATGCTTTCCCAAGCCTTTTATTGCTCCAAATGTTAAGGGATCAAAATGGTAATCCTATTACCAATATCAATACTGGTAACCTTGAGATTATTGAAGATGGTAAGCCAGCAACGATTACAGATATCCGAACCGTTCGTCAAGGAAGTCAGGAATTATCAGCCGTATTGGTTTTAGATCGTAGCGGAAGTATGAGTGGAACACCAAATCTGGAATTGGAAAAAGCCGCTTCTGCCTTTGTTGATCGACTTGCACCAATTGATTTTGGCGAGATTATCAATTTTGCTTCATCGTATTCTGTTTCTGTCCCGTTTACGACCGATAAAATCAAACTCAAAGCTGGAATTGCGGGTAGGCAGGCAGATGGGGGGACGGCCCTATATGATGCACTGTATCAGGGGATTGGAGATGCCGCGAGTAGGAAAGGAAGAATAGCAGTTATTGCAATGACTGACGGTGAGAATACTTCGGGAAAAATTGGAAATGTAAGTGAAGTAATTCAACTTGCGAAGAAAGGAAATATTCCGCTTTTTATGATTGGTCTTGGAAATGATAATCGTTCGATAATGGAGCAATTGGCTTCGGAAACTGGTGGTTTATATCTCTATGCTCCGAATCCTACTGACTTGGACGGTGTTTATAATCGTGTTTCTAACCAACTTGATGGACAAATCCAAGTTAGTTTTATTAGCCCAGACCCAGTTAAACAGAACCGTCAGCGCAGTGTTACAATTCGACTTCGATATGGTTCTTTCAATAAGGAATTTAGTACAAAATATATTTTGTAATTTTAGAACTTAGTCATTGTATCTACAACAAAACGGCCCGATATGTATGTCAGAATAGTAACCAGAATGACTAAGGCAAAAAACATTATGCTGAACTTAAATTTTGATTTTGAATAAACAAAATATACTGCCGATATATATCCAATAAGAGGGCCGAAATGGGCAAAAAACAACATAGAAAAGAGGATGCCCACAGGATTAAGGAGTAGTATGGCTAGAAGACCATAGAGATTCGCCTCTTTTATTTTTTGATTAATATTTTCTAATTTTAAAGTTCTAATTAATAAGTTTAAAAATAAAATAAACAAAACGAATCCAAAAATAATTAACAACATCTTGCTTTTTTATTAACGAATA
>JANMMV010000339.1:0-10270 GCA_031373565.1 Saprospiraceae bacterium | reverse complement strand
GGTGCTATGGGTACTATGATTCAGCGGTATCAATTGACTGATGGCGATTATCGTGGTGAGCAATTCAAGGATTTTCCTCATGATGTCAAGGGCAATAATGATATGCTGTCTATGACAAAACCTGATGTCATTCTTGATATCCATCGTCAGTATCTTGCCGCTGGTGCAGACATCATCGAGACCAATACATTCAGTGGCACATGGGTTGCTATGGAGGATTATCACATGGAGGAATATGTCTATGAGATGAATCTTGCTGGCGCACGAGTAGCTCGCCAAGCAGCTGACGAATACTCGACACTGACACCTGACAAACCTAGATTTGTAGCAGGATCTATCGGACCGACGACCAAGATGTCTTCATTGTCCCCAGATGTCAACAACCCTGGTTTTAGAGCTATAAATTTTGATCAATTAGTTCATGCATTTACCGAGCAAGCCAACGCACTCATCGATGGTGGTGTAGATGCGCTGCTCATAGAGACGATTACGGATACACTCAACGCCAAAGCGGCTATCTTAGCATGCAATAAAGTTATTGACGATCGAAAACTGCTAGATCCTGATTTTGACATGCCGATTATGATCTCAGGTACAATTACTGATCAGAGCGGCCGTACCTTGACTGGTCAGACATCAGAGGCATTTTATAATTCGGTCAGTCATGGCGATATATTTTCGGTCGGACTCAACTGCGCACTTGGCGCAAAAGCACTTAAGCCATATCTGACAGATTTATCTCGAATTTCAGATTGTTTTATCTCCGTTCATCCTAATGCTGGATTGCCCAATGAAATGGGCGCGTATGACGAAGATGCGGCTTTTATGGGTGCGCAGGTTAAGGAATTTTTGGAAGAGGGACTTGTCAATATTCTGGGTGGATGTTGTGGTACAACACCTGAGCACATTCGGGAGTTTGCAAGATTGGCAGCGGAGTATTCACCACGTGTTATTCCTGAGATCGAGCCCATGCTCAGGCTGAGTGGATTAGAGCCAATTACCCTGACCCCGGAACTTGGTTTTATCAATGTTGGTGAGCGAACCAATGTCACGGGAAGTGCTAAATTTCTGAAGCTCATCAAAGAAAACAAATATGAAGATGCATTAGCAATCGCTCGAGACCAAGTCGAGGGTGGTGCCAATGTTATCGATATCAATATGGACGAAGGGATGCTTGATGGCGTAGAAGCCATGACTACTTTTCTCAATCTGATCGCCGCTGAGCCAGACATATCAAGAGTCCCAGTGATGATCGACTCTTCTAAATGGGAGATTATCGAAGCAGGATTAAAATGTGTTCAGGGTAAGTGTATCGTCAACTCCATAAGTCTTAAAGGTGGCGAAACAGAATTTATCTATCAAGCCAATTTAGTGAGAAATTATGGCGCTGCGGTGATAGTGATGGCTTTTGACGAAGATGGACAGGCAGATACGACTGCTCGCAGGATAGAAATAGCGCAAAGAAGTTATGATATCTTGGTTCATAAAGTAGGTTTTCCACCAGAAGATATCATCTTTGATCTCAATATATTTCCTGTTGCGACAGGTATAGAAGAACATAAAATAAACGCCATTTCTTTTTTTGAAGGGACAAAATGGGTTCGAGAAAATCTACCATATGCCCATATAAGTGGTGGTGTGAGTAATGTTTCTTTCTCATTTCGGGGCAATAATACAGTGCGCGAGGCGATACACTCTGCATTTTTGTATCATGGTCGTAAAGCGGGCATGGATATGGGCAT
Organism: Saprospiraceae bacterium; assembly: GCA_031373565.1. Taxonomy (GTDB): domain Bacteria; phylum Bacteroidota; class Bacteroidia; order Chitinophagales; family Saprospiraceae; genus OLB9. Next base: position 8,528 of record JANMMV010000339.1, on the reverse strand, counting down.
CGTCAATCCGACAATGCTGGAGATTTACGACAATATTGAACCAGGTTTATTGGAGCGTATCGAAGATGTTTTGCTCAATCGACGCGATGATTCTACAGACCGTTTACTCGAATACGCAGAGGGGCTCAAAGGCCAAACCGCTGAACAAAGTAAAGCGATTCTCGAGTGGAGATCAGGTACTGTCGAAGAGAGAATTACCCATGCATTGGTTAAAGGTAATATAGATTTTATTGATGCAGATACAGAAGAAGCGCGCCAAAAATATGTCAGTCCTTTGTTAGTGATCGAAGGTGCACTGATGGATGGTATGAATGTCGTGGGAGATTTATTTGGATCAGGTAAGATGTTTTTGCCACAAGTGGTTAAGAGTGCTCGTGTTATGAAAAAGGCAGTTGCTTATTTGCTACCTTTTCTGGAAGAAGAAAAACTTAAAACTGGTAATACGGCCAAAAATGCTGGTAAAATTCTTCTTGCCACCGTCAAAGGGGATGTGCACGATATTGGCAAAAACATAGTCGGCGTTGTACTGGCTTGTAACAATTTTGAGATTATTGACCTTGGCGTTATGGTGCCGCTAGATAGAATTCTTGATGAAGCTCAAAAACAAAACGTTGACATCATCGGCCTCAGTGGATTGATCACACCTTCGCTTGACGAAATGGTTTATGTCGCCAAAGGGATGGAAAGTCGGGGCTTCAAAATTCCTTTGCTTATAGGTGGAGCGACAACCTCAAGGTTGCATACTGCGGTCAAGATAGATCCGTATTATGCTGGTCCTGTTGTATATGTTTTGGATGCATCCAAAAGTGTTCCTGTAGCAAGTAGTTTATTAAGCAAAGACCAAAAAGCAGATTTCGTTTCTTCTATCAAATCAGAGTATATCAATTATCGTGAAGAATATGCTGCTAGACAAACTGTAAAGACGTATCTCCCTTTTGCCGATGCGCAAAAAAACAAAATGGCCCTAGATTGGGAAACGTATACGCCCACAAAACCTACTTTTTTGGGTACAAAAGTTCTTTCAAAGTATTCGTTAAAAGAAATCAGTGAGTATATAGATTGGACACCATTCTTCCAGACTTGGGATCTACATGGAAAATATCCAGCCATCTTAGAAGACGACGTAGTAGGAGAGCAAGCAATGCAGCTTTTCGCAGATGCTAAAATGATGGTTTCTCAGATTATAAATGAGAAGTGGTTTGATGCTAATGCAGTTTTTGGCTTTTGGCCAAGTGGTACAGACGGTCAAGATCAGCAGTTCATTTATGACGTACAAATAGATGACAAAGGACATACAACCTCTTGTTCAAGCCTAGCACACGATCACAAGCATTATGTCGAAAACCGAGATAAAGTGATAGGAACTTTACATCATTTACGACAACAATCAAAAAAAGGTGCAGGATTGCCTAATATTTCTTTAGCTGATTTTATTGCTCCGGAGTCGGTTGAGAAGTCGGATTATTTTGGAAGTTTTGTAGTGAGTATTTTTGGGGCTGAAGAAAAATCAAAAGTTTTTGAGACCAATCTTGATGACTACAATTCGATTATGGTTAAGGCATTAGCAGATCGTTTTGCAGAGGCTTTCGCAGAGCTACTTCATGAAAGAGTTAGAAGAGAATACTGGGGCTATCAACCAACAGAAAACCTTGATAAAGAGTCACTTATATCTGAAAAGTATGCAGGTATCCGTCCTGCCCCTGGATATCCGTCCTGCCCGGACCATACACTTAAAAGGGTACTATTTGACCTACTAGAAGCAGAACAATCTATCGGTGTGCAACTCACGGAAAACCTGGCGATGTATCCAGCGGCATCGGTCAGTGGTATGTATTATGCCCACCCAGATAGTAAATATTTTGCCTTGGGCAGTATCAGTAAAGACCAGGTTGAGGAATATTCTCGCTATAAAAACGTTGAAGTATCAGTTGCCGAACGATGGTTGGCATCGAATTTGAACTATAATTAGTCATAAATCTATTTTTTATACATACTTATAACATGCGTAAGACCTTATCATATATATTTTTATTCAGTTTTTTGATGCTTGGACAACTGTCCTATAGTCAAAATATGACCGAAGCCGCCGCTCGAGCTGAGTTGCAACGAAGAGGCTATGATGAGACTCGATTTAGAGAAGAATTGAATAAAAAAGGCGTTAATATTGACGCTGTAGATCCTAACAATCCAGTAGAAGTTGCGAAAGCAGAAAAGGCGGTCAGAGAAGTAATGGAAATTTTGGACAAGGAGAAGAAGGAAAATTCAGTTAGTAAAGTCCCCGCTCCGCCAACCCCGCAAGAGACGAAAGAGAAAATCCAACCAACACCAAAAACGACTGATCCAGTCAACGAAATAAACGTCTTTAAACAATCAAAAGAAATCAAAAAAGCGGTAAAAGACGGCGCTACTTTGGAGGAAGCAGTAACCGAAAGCATACAAGAAGCAACAAAAAAAGTAGCTCCACCATCGGGTACATATGGCCAACACATCTTTAGAGACAAATCTTTGACCGTATTTAGATCTTCAGAAGACGCAAAGCCATCATCATCCTACATTTTAGGACCGGGAGACAAGGTCGCGATATCCATTTGGGGACCGTCGCAGGAGAATTTTGCGCTTGAAATTTCTAAAGATGGATATATCCAGCCTACGGGTTTAAAACGTTTTTATTTAGCCGGATTGAGGATTGATGCAGCAGAGCAACTGCTTATTACTAGCTTAAAGTCAAAGTACTATTTCGAAAAAGAAAATTTTGCCATGACAGTGACTACAGCTAGGACGATCAATGTCAATATAGTGGGCGAAGTTTTTACTAGCGGTACATATAATATTTCAGCCATTAATACGGCATTTAATGCGCTTGTTGCCGCCGGGGGTCCTAACGACATCGGTAGCGTACGTAATATTCAGATTAGAAGACCTGGATCTAAGAAAAATATCATTTTGGATGTTTATAAGTTTTTGCAAGATCCAATTATTTCGCAGGATTTTCATTTACAAGAAAATGACTATATAAACGTTCCAGTTGCAGAAAAATTAGTAACCATTAGTGGTGCGGTAAATCGTGCCTTTAGATATGAATTACTTGGAAATGAGCACTTAAAAGAGCTAATAAAATTTGCGGGAGGTCTGAAGTCTACGGCCCTCAAAGGTAATATCAAGGTGACACGGATCGAGAGCGACTCATTACGTATTATTGATGTCAACTTCAATCAATTAGAAAAAACAGGACTAAATTTTGACCTTCGCAATGGAGATTTGGTTGAAATTTTTGAGATTACTTCAGCAATTAGAAACGAGATCAGTATATCAGGCGCTGTCGAAAATCCGGGCAAGTACGCACTTAATGACAATCCACGTATTTCGGACCTTCTCAATAAAGCAATTCTTGATGATAATGCGTTGACATCAGTGGCTTACATAAAAAGATTTAATGGTGACTTGAAAACGATTAGATATGAATTAGTTAATCTTGATAATATCATTAAAAATGCGTCGTCAGCTGACAACATTAGATTGCAGAAAGGTGATGAGTTAATCGTTTCTTCACAAGCGAGCTTCGTAGACAGTTACAAAGTTACTATTGAAGGGGCCGTTAGAGATCCAAAAGTACTTTCACTTGATAAAAGTCAAAATCTTAAAGTTGCTGATGCCGTATTTTTTGCTGGTGGTCTTAAAACGGGCGCTGCAGATTTTGCATATATAATAAGAGCTGATAAGACTGATCCTAAAAAGATTGAGTATATTTATGTCAATGTGCAGGATGCTACCACTAATCCTACAAGCATAGCTAATATATCATTGGAGCCGGATGATAAGCTTATGTTTTATTCAAAAGGAAGTTTCACTGATGACGCATTTGTTTCAATAGACGGAGCGGTGAGACGACCCGACAAATTTGTTTACAGTGAAAGTCTGACGTTGAAAGACGTAATTTTGTTAGCAGAAGGACTTAAGCAAGAAGCATCACTAGACAGAATTGATGTTTATAGATTATCATTTGAGGAAGGTAAATCAACAAGAATACTAGCTGCTAATCTCAAGATCAATGATAAATTAGAGGTCCAAAATAGTGGAGGTACGTATAATTTGCAGCCTTTTGATCAGATTTACGTCCGTACAGCACCAGAGTACGAGCTGCAGCGATATGTATCAATAGAAGGTGAGGTGCGGTATCCCGGCAATTATGTTTTGCTCAGAGATAATACAAAATTGGCAGCAGTACTTAAAGATGCAGGTAGTACAACGGAAGAAGCTTTCTTGCGAGGTGCAACACTCAAAAGATCGATCCGTGGGGAAGAAGGTTTTATCATTATAAACCTTGAGAAGGCAATAAATTCACCCAATTCACCGGAGAATATTATATTACAAGAAGGAGATGTTATAAGCATTCCAAAGATGAGAAACACGGTTACAATATCGGGGGCCGTCAAAATTGCTGAATTATATATTGGCGACATAGCCAATCAAAGCAAAGTGCAAACGCCTTTTTTCAGTGGTAAATCGGCAAAGTTCTATATTGATGAATATGCAGGTGGTTTTGCCAAAAATGCGGATAAGAAAAACATTGCGGTTATAAGCCCTACCGGGAAAGTAACGAAAGCAAAGTCTTTTTTTGGCCTCAATTCTTATCCAAAAGTGACGCCTGGTAGTGAAATAAAGGTGGGATTCAAAGAAGCGAAGCCTGAAGGTAAAGAGACTGAGAAAGAAGATGTTAAATGGGGAGATATTTTAGCTAATTCTGTAGCACAAGCAACAGCTATTCTTTCCTTAATTTTATTGGTACAAAATGTGAACTAACTACAAAATGTGTTATCTTTGAGTAATATTTGTACTCAATATCATGATTGAAACATTAATATCATCCAAAACGCGTATCAAACTGTTGTTGAAATTTTTTCTCAACAGTAAGGCTACTTCGTATTTACGTGAGTTGGAAACCGAATTTGGTGACTCTACTAATGGTATCAGGGTTGAGCTCAATCGTTTTGAAAAGGCAGGTATGTTATCTTCGTTCTCAAAGGGAAATAAAAAATTTTTTCAGGCTAATACGGCCCACCCACTCTTTCAAGATACACACAACATTATCCTTAAATACATAGGTTTTGATCAGATTATAGACAAAGTAATCGATAACCTAGGAGAAGTACAGAAAGTGTATGTGACTGGCGCTTTTGCTGAAGGTATGGATGACAACGTGATTGATCTGGTTTTTATAGGTGACGTTAACAAGTCATATTTATCAGAATTGTGCGAAAAAGTAGAAAAGCTTATCAACAGAAAGATAAAATATATTGTGTACGTAAAAGATGAGATTGATTTCAATACTTCGGAATTATTAACAAGAAAAGCATTGCTCCTCTGGGAGCACTAAAGAGTGATGGCAGTTTTGACTAAAAATATCGCACAGCCTATTAATCAACTTTCGAAAACCGAAAAGAGATGGTTTGCAGTATACACAAAGTTCAAATGCGAAAAATATGTGGCTGATCATCTTCAAAAAAAGCAAATAGATGCTTATGTTCCACTGATTTCCAAGACCAAGAAATATAAAAAGAAGATCAAACAGTATGAAATACCGTTAATCAATTGCTATGTTTTTGTCAACCTAACTAGCGATAAGTATGTCGCAACATTGGAAACTGAGTATGTCTTGAAGTTTTTACGCCAAGGAAAAGATCTTTTAGCGATTCCTGATCATGAAATAGACGTTCTACGAAGGATCACAGGACAAATAATTGAAGTAAATGCGATTGAGCATTCAGTCATGAGCGTAGGGAGTGAAGTAGAAGTTTTGACGGGTAATCTGGCAGGTATTAAAGGAATAATTGTCGCCAAAGCAGATAAAAAAAGCTTTGTCGTAGAGTTAATAAATATAGGTTTTCAGTTCAGAATCGAAATTGACCATGAGCTGTTAATGCCTATCAAATCGACGAGAAATTAGCGTAATATTTAGCTAATTTATTGATTTACAATTATTTATGATCAAGTACGCTGCGACTTATCATTGGCAGAGCCATATCAATTTTTTAAAAATATTTGACAAAATATACTGTTTTTAATGGACAATATTCAAATGGTCGACCTCAAGATACAATATCTTCATATCAAAGAAGAAATTGATAGTGCTATCCAAGAAGTGATCGACCAAGCCGCGTTTATCAATGGACCACAAGTCAAAAAATTTGGTCAAGAACTAGCTGAATATCTAGGCACCAAGCACGTCATTCCTTGTGCAAACGGGACAGATTCATTACAAATAGCGATGATGGCCCTAGATTTACAGCCTGGAGATGAAGTGATTGTACCCTCATTTACCTACGTGGCAACTGCCGAAGTGATCGCATTGCTTCATCTAAAACCCGTCATGGTAGATGTCGAGCCAGCATATTTTGGTATTGATATTGATCAAGTCGAAAAGGCGATCACCCCCAGAACAAAAGCTATTGTACCCGTTCATCTTTATGGACAGAGTGCTGATATGGAAGCGATTATGGCTATAGCAGCTAAATATAATCTATTCGTAATCGAGGATGCAGCCCAGGCTATTGGCGCTGATTATACCTTCAGCGATGGGCGCAAGCAAAAGTTAGGTACGATCGGGCACATAGGATCGACCTCTTTTTTTCCATCCAAAAATCTAGGATGTTATGGTGATGGTGGTGCTTTATATACAAATGATGACACATTGGGTAAAAAAATGCACATGATAGCAAATCATGGGCAATCTGTTAAGTATCAACACGATGTGATAGGTTGCAACTCGAGATTAGATACAATTCAGGCTGCCATTCTATCAGTCAAATTGAAAAATCTAGATAAGTATTGTGCAGCAAGACAGTCAGTTGCTGCTTTGTATGATAAAGCGTTTGTGGATGTCAATGGTCTTGTAATTCCAAAGCGATTTGCAAAGAGTAGCCATGTTTTTCATCAATATACCCTTCAGATCAAAGACGGTAAACGAGATGAATTAAAGAAGTATTTGGATTCTAAAGGTATTCCTAGCATGATTTATTATCCTATTGCTTTGTATGACCAGCAAGCTTTCAAGCCATTTGCTGACCCCAATATGAAGCACCCGGTAGCCGAACAGTTATGCAGCGAGGTCCTATCTCTGCCGATTCATACCGAAATGAGAGGTGATCATCAAGCATATATTATTGATACCGTTTTGCATTTTTTTAAAGCTTAATCCCACTATGGAGACTCCCTATTTTGCACATGAATCATCCTACATAGACGAAGGATGTACCATTGGTGAGGGTACTAAGATTTGGCATTTTAGTCATATCATGTCCAACTGCGTGATAGGCTCTCATTGTAATATTGGTCAGAATGTAGTGATCTCACCTGAAGTTGTGCTAGGCTCAAATGTTAAGATTCAAAACAACGTTTCTGTATATACTGGCGTGACTTGTGATGATGATGTATTTTTAGGACCTTCATGTGTATTTACAAATGTCATCAATCCACGCAGTAACGTCAACCGCAAAAATGAATATATGCGAACCCATGTTGGTCGAGGCGCTTCTGTTGGCGCCAATGCAACGATCGTTTGTGGACACAATATTGGTAAATTTGCTTTTGTTGGTGCGGGCGCCGTTGTTACCAAAGAAGTACCCGATTACGCACTTGTGGTGGGTAATCCAGCAAGACAAATGGGCTGGATGAGCGAGCATGGTCAACGTTTAAACTTTGATAGTCAAGGAAGTGCGATTTGTGCGGAGAGTGGAGAAGTATATCATCTTTCAAATGGGAAAGTAACCAGAGAATCTAATTAATCGTGACCGTTATCACGCACATTAACCAATTAGATTTAGAAGGATACGAAATACTTATATAGAAATTGAGTGATTTATTTAAATTTGACCGTACAGCTTTCCGAAAAGTGAAGCTTGATGACAAAGGGCATAATATAGAGTATTGGTTATCAAAAACTGTTTACGAGAGATTAGCAGCTTCGTGGTATTTAACATGTTGTGCTTATAATCTTCCATATAATGGTGATCATAAAGTAGATAGAACTGCATTTAGAATGTATAAGCGGTGTGATGAGTAATATTTTTAATCCTGATTTTCAGGACTTTTTACACGCTTTTGAAACTTCAAATGTAGAATATATTTTGGTAGGTGGATATTCGGTGATTGTTCATGGCTATAGTCGTACGACTGGTGATATGGATTTATTTGTAAATGCGACGATAGCAAATTATAGCAAGATTCTTAATGCCTTTTATATTTTCAACATGCCAATTTATGATATGAATCAGACCAATTTTCTGGATTCAAACAATTTTGATGTTTTTGAATTTGGCAGACCTCCGATGGCTATTGATATTATGACTAAAATGAAAGGTGTTGATTTCGTAGAAGCGTATCAAAATAAATTAAGATATATAGTAGATGAAAATTTATCTATAAATGTGCTTCATATCAACAATCTTATTCAAGCAAAAATTGCAGCGGGTAGATCAAAAGATTTATCGGATGTTGAATATTTAACAAAGATTAGCAATAAAATTAAATGA
>JANMMV010000324.1:0-6380 GCA_031373565.1 Saprospiraceae bacterium | reverse complement strand
CTCGACTGCTGTACAGAAATTTGTAAGTACGCAGATTATAGAGACAGTAGACACCACAGCACCCGTGATACCGATACTACCTAATATAACGGTCACGACGTCAAGTAGAAGCTGTTCTGCCACCGTATTGCTACCTAGATTAGATATCACTGACAATTGCACGGAAGTGTACAGTGTATTTGTGAATGCCAGCTCAAACGGTTTACCTTCAGGATATATCGGTCATAATGGCGGAAACATCACATTACAAGCGGGTATACATACGATCACCTATTCAGCGATCGACGAGTGCGGCAATCAGAGCGAAATGAGTTATCAAATTACTATCAAAGACAATACTGATCCAGTAGCCTTCTGTAACCAATCTACTACCGTCAGTTTGAAAATCAATCAATATACAGAAGTTACTGCTATAGCTATCGATGCTGGAAGTTATGACGAATGCGGTCCAGTGACACTTAAAATACGCAGGATGGAAGACCCATGCGATTTTGGGCAAGACACAGCATGGTATGATAAAGTAGGTTTCTGTTGTTTGGATGCCAATACAACGCGCATGGTTCAGTTGTTAGTAACCGATGCAGGTGGCAACTCAAATAGATGTATGGTGAATGTGCAAATACAAGAGAAAGTAGATCCAAAGATCACGTGCCTAGCAGATATCACGATTGATGATTGTACTTTTATTTTTGACCCACTACAGCCTGCTTTGTATTTTGGAGAGATTTTGATAGAAGACAATTGTCCTGCAAATAACATACTAAGAGAAGATGTCAAGGATAATCGAAATCAATGCGGCATCGGGACGGTCGTAAGATCAACTAGTGTCCTGCAAGGTGGAGTCACATATCAAACATGTCGACAGACGATCACTTTCCGAAATGATGATCCATTCTATATCAACCAAAGTGACCCTTTTGATTTGAATGATGATATCGTTTGGCCTGCTGATTATGAAGCATTGGGCCAATGTACGGCTTTAGGTTTGGATCCTTCCATCACGGGAAAGCCAGTGTTTACTGAAGATGCTTGTGACATTGTGGGCGCAAAATTTGATGATGCTATCTTTCCATTTACAACCAATGGAGCATGTCTGAAAATCATTCGCACGTGGACAGTGATCGATTGGTGTCAAACAGATATGAATGGCAATAATCTGACATGGACCTACGACCAACAGATCAAAGTGATAGATCATGTAGTACCTAGGATCACTAGCCCGACAACTTCAAGATTGGCGTTGACCTATGATGATGCATGTCGGGACGGTCAAATTACGTTAACGGCATCTGCAACAGATTGTACACCATCGAACGAATTGAAATGGAACTATGTGGTCACCAAAGAAGGTTCTGTATTCCGAATAGGAACTGGCAATGACGCATCAGGAAGATATCCTGTGGGTATCTATAATATTACATTCACCGTAGCAGATAATTGTGGTAACCTTGCGCTAACGAGTTATGACTTTGAGATTCGAAATGCAAAAGCTCCGACCGCCATTTGTAAGTACGGTCTATCTGCTGCTTTGGGATTGATGGATAGTGACGGGAATGGCAGTGGTGATACTATTATGGTGATACTGAAACCTGCCTATTTTAATAACAAAAGCAGCCATCCTTGTGGATATGCATTAAATTTAAGTTTCTCATCAGATATACATGATACGATCGTATCTTTCAGTTGTGCCGATGTCGGTCCGCAGACTATTGAAATGTGGGTAACCGATGTGAATGGTAACACGGGTTATTGCGAGACATTTGTAGACATACAAGACAGCCAAGGGCTATGTCCGTCGATGCTTTTGGCCACTGTATCTGGAAAAACGCTGACAGAAAATAATGCCGAAATAGAAGATGTCATCGTGGAGATGAAAGGGTCTGAATTGGCGCCAAAGCACACAGATGTAAACGGGTATTATGCCTTTGCATCTATGTCTACAGGCGGAAATTATCAGGTCATCCCGAGTAAAGATGGGGATGATCTTAACGGTGTGAGTACGTTGGATATCGCGATGATACAACGCCACCTCCTAGGCTTAGAAAAACTGAAGAGCCCGTATCAAATATTGGCAGCAGATATTAACAATAACGAAACGGTGACAGCAGCAGACTTAACGGAGTTGCGTAAATTGGTTTTAGGTATGATACCTTCATTCAGTAACAATACCAGTTGGAGATTTGTGGACGCGGCTTATCAGTTTGCTGATAAGCAAGATCCATGGATGACTTCACCTGCCGAGTGGGTCAACATCGAAGCACTAAGAAACCCAATGAATATCAATTTTATAGGCATAAAAGTGGGTGACGTCAATGGTAGTGCAAAAGGCAAAAAGATACTTAACGATCCTTTGCAAAATAGAAGTAAGCTACATGTCGTGATCGATGACAAAAATGTTATGAAAGGCGATGTTGTCGAGATACCTGTTTTGGCATCATCCCAACAGATGCTATATGGCATGCAAATGGCCTGGAAATCAAATGGTCTAATCATACGAGACATAAAAGATGGTGTTTTTCAGATAGGAAATGATAACTATTTGGTCAATGATATCCACCATTCTGCGATGAGCGTATCCATGCCACAAGGATTACATGTAGATGGAAATGAGATCTTATTTGTACTTGAGGTAGAAGCTTTGAGAGCGGGCAAGTTGAGCGACATGTTGCAATTGTCTGATCAGATTCGTCCTGAAATGTACGTGACAGACTTGGCGACAAGTTCAGTTAGCATCAATTTTAGATCAAAATCTGACACAGACTTCCAGGTGATCAGTGTCACTCCCAATCCATGGAATTCAAATACGCAGATATCGTTCGAGTTGCCACAAGATGGCACGGTAAGCTTCACAGTAAAGGATTATACGCGTAGAAAAGTAATCAGTGCCACAGATCGATACAAAGCTGGAAAAAATACAATATATCTAAACAAATCAGACATTGGACAGGCAGGCGTCTATTTGTACGAACTAAGATATGATGACAAGGTAGTATCAGGAAAGATGATCATGATCGACTAATCCGATCGTCGCTGTCATGCTTAAGCTTGATAGAAATTTATGACTGCGGTGCTAAACAACTGAACTGGGTTTATTAATCGTATAATCCAAAAGTCCTAAGACCTGTAAGGCATACTGTCGTTTTCTTCATATCATGAAGTGCAACACCTGTCTGATAAGGATTCTAGTTTTGTGGGAACAAACTCATGCCGGTCGGGTTTATTGAAGACCTTGGTGGTTTAGAACATCACAAAGGATAGTATCTTTGGTCAGACATCTTACAATAGAAGGCGTTTTGCATTTTTGACAAATCCTATCTTGATACTTCCACATTTATTTGTTTTACAATTCTATTTTGATGATGAGCTGACTTCCTTCACTTGGATGCAATAATCCTTTGTGCTGCAATCGCCCAACGATTATGGCCGCATGTGTTTGAAATTTCTCTGTATATTTGATGATTAAATCATCCACAAACGTAAAATTTGCTAAAATTTCATCTTCTTGGGCTTGCTGGTGATGCCTGAGTTTTTTGTGAGTGGTGACTTGGTATTGCTCGATTATCCATTCTACGGCAAACTTGCCATTGATTTGATAATCAAAGGCACGGTCTGTTATGCCTTCTTTAGATGTATTCTTGTGGAAGGGCATATTGATGAAACAGGGTGGTTTGTTTGACATAAGTTTTGGTTTGGTATGTAAAAAATAATTATTTTTATGGCTATTACTACAAAACAAACCATATATATCATGGAAAATGTACTCGTTACACCACAACAAACACTTGACATAGCAGCTTTGCGAAATCAAGCTCATCTCATCCCTGACTTGCCAAGGCAACGTTTGCATGCGGATACAGTAGCCTTATTTGATGCATTACTTGCACAAACAAACATCATGGATTCGATCATCGATATTCACAGCCATGCTTTTACGTACAAGAATATACCCAAAAACTTTATCAAATATCCAAAGTGGATTCCGCACAAACTCTTCTTGCAGTTTTCAAAACTCATTTCTAAGGATTTTGGTAAGACGCTCAATATTGATACGCCTTCTAAGATCATCGAGCAGTTAATACAAAAATACAGCCTTGGGTCAGGACATACCTTAAAGAATATTGTAGTGTGTGTCCTTACTATGGATATGGAGCGCGCCATCCACGGTGGGATCGAAGAAGTATACGAAGATCAGCTTAGAGGACTGAGTGACATTGTTAGAAATAATCGCTATGTGGTCGGACAAGTAGATCACGCATGCCGTCGGGATTTAATACCATTCCTTGCCATCGATCCTCATAATCCTGATGTGCTCTTGACATTTTTGACAGCCTTTGGTAACGGTGTAAGTGGCATTGATAATCTGGAATCAGGTATTTTTCAAGGCATCAAACTCTACCCATCTCTTGGTTATGTGCCACATCATCCGATGCTCATGGATTTATACGCCATATGCGAACAAAAACATATTCCTATTACAAGCCATTGTGGTGGCAATCGGACGCACCCTTCAGTAGAAAAAATAATCGTCTCCTATCGCAAGATCCATGATGATGGTAGCGAAGAAGACAAAACACAATCATTCATCATGAAGGCGGATGATGGCAAGCGATTTACGAGATATTTTAATAGACCAGAACACTGGCAGAAAATACTACGCCGTTATCCAAAACTTACTTTGAATCTCGCTCACCTCGGCAGCAATGACGAGTGGGACGACTACCGCTCTATAGACAGTGTCGCAAAAACGAAAAGTAGTGTACAGCAGACGCTGAATCTCCTTGATGAGTATGAAAATGTCTATGCGGATTTCTCGTACGCATTTTACACAAAGCCAAACATCAATGCCATTTTTGCCGCTATCCAAGCCAATCCAAAACTAAAGACGAAGATCATGTTTGGCTCCGACTATTATATGTGTCAGGTAGAGAAGGGAAACATCGAAGATTTCTACAATGATGTGAGAAGTGTGTTTAGTGCTGACACCGAGCTATGTGACAATTTCTTTGTGAAGAATGCGATAAAGTTTTTGATGGGGTAGGAGAGTAAAAGAGCAAAAATTAGCCCGATCGTCGCAGTCATGTGTAAGCTTGATAAAAATTGGCAACTGCGATGCTATACTTGGATTGATGTATCTACAAGAGAAGATATCGCAAAATCATTATACGATAGTTTCAGAGGTTGCCATAAAGTAACAATGGTTATTTTTGCACGCATGCGTCATCATGAGCAACCATATTCATCTGATATGTTTCACTAATGAACCATTCTTCGTTAGGGGATAAAAAAATATAAGATTGTTTTATAGATAACCTCTCAAAAGTTCTTCAATTTCATTATCGGAGATAGTATCCTTTTCACCTTTGTTATAGATCGAAAGCAGATAAACCGTCTTATCAATAATTTTGACAAAAGAGATAACTCTTGCGCCGCTAGACTTTCCTTTATTTTTAGAAGCAATGGCAAGGCGTATTTTATAAACATCATTGCCTAAAGGAGTTCCTGCAGTGGGGTTTTCAGCAAGCTCTTTGCCTAACGCTGCAATTTCTGCACGAAGCGAAGCATATTTTTTTATGAGTTTTTTAGCTTCTTTTTTGAAGTTGTCCGTAAGTTCAATATTATAACTCATTCAAAAAATCACTTAAAGAAGTGGTTTTTAATGTGCCTTTTTTAATTAACTGCATTTCCTCAAATCCTCTTTTAATATTGCTTACGACCTCATCTTTTGTAGGCTCATCATCTGTCTCAATTTTTTTGACGTAATGCAGGTTCTTGGCTAGCTCTATAAAGTGGCTATATTCATTGTCAGTTATATGTATGGTTACTTGCCTCATCTTCATTAATTCCTTGATCTTTTTTAACATCAAAATATATTATTTAGTTTATATTTCTAACAAAAGATTCATTTTATACCCCGCTTATTCCAGTCATGCTTAGGCTTGATAAAAATTTGCAACTGCGATCCTAAACATGAACGATCCTGCTAAAGCTGCACAGGTATTATAATTCGTATCATCCAAAGGCCATAAGACCTTTAAAGTAGTATGGCATTTATTGTATTTGGAAATGCCCGCTGCAAAATAAGATAATCCTGCTTACTCTGGAATAAACAAATACCGATATGGGTTTAATTATGACCGACTGATTCTAGCTGTGCTAGAAATCGAGTGAACGATTTCACTCGATAAGGAGGGACCCGAGCAAAACTTTGCTCGGCGTGGTAGTCAGCAAAAGTGCGGGTTACATGTTTTGATTGAAAAGTTATTGTGACAAGTTAACTCTTCTTCGCTTTACCTCGTGTAGTGGTCGATTGCAAGGACAAAAAAAGGGGCTTTCGCCCCTTCTAATGTTGAAATATGTCGGAAAATGGTATCTTACTCAGC
>JANMMV010000250.1:0-5169 GCA_031373565.1 Saprospiraceae bacterium | reverse complement strand
GAGGAGAACTTGTAAAGAAAGGGAAATACGCCCTGTATTCCATACCAGGACCAGAAGAGTGGATTATCATCCTAAATCAAGATGCAACATTACATGGAGATTTCGGCTATAATGAACAAAAAGATGCGGTAAGAATCAAAGTAAAACCCTTTAAAAGTCACACAATACAAGAGTCTTTTACGATAGAATTGACAGATTTCAAACCTGATTATTCTGCCTCGCTTCAAATAATGTGGGAGAACACAACTATCAAAGTGCCGCTAATGAGCAATGCAGATGATAGAATAATGGCTCAAATACAGGAAAATTTGATCGTAAAAAAAGTAGAGAATGCAGGATTGTGGAATAAGGGAGCCCACTATTACTTTTCTCAAAACAAGGATTTGAACCTGGCTTTGGAATGGTCAAATAAATCAGAAACCCTTGCTGGTGATAATTTCAATTATTCATTACTGACAACAAACATTTTGGGTCGGCTGAAAAGATATCCTGAAGCTATTAAATCAGCAGAAAAGGCTTTGGATCTGGCGCGAAAAAAGGATATGGCAGATGATGTAAAAAATCTGGAAGAAAAGATAAAGGAGTGGAAGAAATTTTAATCACCATCCAAAAAATAAAATTCAAAATGAAAAGTGTACATTTCAGTCATTTAAAAATTTACTGCTTAATAGTAGCAGGAGCGTTTATATTGTTTTCATGCCATAAGGATGACATGGGTTTATTCCAACTGAATGTTTCTGAAGGTCCATTTACAAAAGAGCTTTCGATACCTTCCGAAGTAACTGGTATAGGTACTTCTCTGGTAGCAAAAAGTGCTACGATGGATCTTTTCTCAGGTAGTACAAGTGTATTGGGTTACGATGGTAGCATTTTAGGCCCAACGATTAGAATAAAAAGCGGTGCGACTGCATCTATTGTATTTAACAATCAACTTACTGAAGCAAGCAATATTCACTGGCATGGATTAATAGTGCCTGCCATAATGGATGGGCACCCAGACGCCTTGATTAATGCAAATAACAGCTTTCAGTATGAATTTCCAATCCAGCAGCGTGCAGGAACGTATTGGTATCATCCTCATGCTCATGGTAAAACAGCTAATCAGGTCACTCAAGGGCTTGCAGGTTTCTTTATTGTAAACGATGATGAAGAAACCCGCTTAAATCTCCCGGGAGGAAAAAACGAAATCCCTTTGGTTATTCAGGATAAACGATTTAAAAACGGTAGGGATATAGATTATTCGCCTACACCCATGGAGGTCATGTCTGGTTATTTTGGCGATCATATTCTGGTGAATGGAATAGACTCTCCTGTCCATAAAGTTTCCTCCACATGGCACAGGTTACGTGTATTGAATGGATCAACTGCCCGTGTGTACAACCTTGCATTGAGCAATAACTCCAGTTTTTATATCATTGGTAGTGATGGCGGACTATTAAAAAATCCGGAACAAGTCCAGAGTCTATTACTAGCTCCAGGTGAAAGAGTTGATATTTTAGTTGATTTCAAAAATCAGAACGTGGGAGCTGAAATATTTTTACAAAGCAATACCTTTGATGGAGGAATTCAAGGAGATCAATCTTTTAAGATCCTCAAATTTGTTGTGGACATGATTGAAAATGATGCTTTTGTGCTTCCTACCACTTTGTCAGCCATTCCATCAACACCTGCAGGTAGCTCTAAGATTACAAGAACTTTTGATATTGCCAATATCGGGCATGGTGGCGGACATGCCGGACATGGGGGTGGTTCAGGCCATACTATTAATAATCTCACTTTTGACATGGGCAGGATCGACGAGACTATCAAAAACGGGGAGACGGAAACTTGGGTCTTTGACAATATAAAAGGCACTGATTTACATCCTATGCATATTCACGGAGTCCAATTTCAGGTGATAAAAAGAGAAGGTGGCAGAGGTACCATTGCGCCGGTAGAAAAAGGATGGAAAGATACTGTATTATGCCTGCCGGGAGAAAAAGTGAGCGTCATTATGACTTTCCCCAATCATAAAGGGAAATTTGTATTCCATTGTCACAATCTGGAACACGAAGATGATGGCATGATGCTCAATTACGAAATTCTATAAACTTAGTAATAATGAATGATAATAACAAAAGGAGACTATTTGCAAACTGTATTTTTATCATAATTTTATTTTTAATAAATACAAACACCGTTTATACTCAACTGCTTAGTGGTGATACAATTAAAGATATTACATTGCTAAACAGCGAAAACAAGCCTATGAACCTTACTTCATTTAAAGGCAAAATTATTCTGGTAGATTTTTGGGCATCATGGTGTGCGCCTTGTAGGAAAGCCAATCAAAAATTGGTCAGTTTACACCGTGATTATGGTACTAAAAATATTGAAATAGTAGGCATATCACTGGATACAGACCGATCCAAATGGCTCAGGGCGATAGCAAAGGATAAGATTGCATATACACAGTTAACAGACCCGCATGGATTTGATGCGCAATCTGCTATACAGTTTGGGGTTGAGGCTTTACCGGCATCGTATTTATTTGATCTGTCAGGAAAACTGATAGCCATCAATCCGACTGACCAAGAAATTAAACAACAATTAAATCACATCAAACAATAATTACAATGAATTTAAAAATTATCTTAATTACGCTATTGGGTATATTTGCGTTGTCAAATGCTAACGCGCAAATATCTAAAGCCGAAATTGTGGCTACAGGACTTACTTGCTCCATGTGTTCAAATGCCATCAACAAACAGCTCAAATCTTTGACTGAAGTAGATAGCGTGGTCATAGATCTGAACACCAACACTTTTGTAGTGCATCTCAAAAAAGAAGCCATGATAAGTCCTAGGGTATTAAAAGAAAAAGTAGAGAAGGCAGGCTTTTTTGTGGGTTCGATGATTATCACCATGGATTTTGTCAATACTGATCTTTCTGAAAACACCAAAATTGAAAAGGACGGCATCGCTTTGGTTATCATCGATACAAAAACTACAGTCTTAAATGGTGCAACGAAGGCCAAAATCATGGACAAAGGTTACGTGACGCAAAAGGAATACAAAAAATTGACTAAATCACTTTCGAAAATTCCTTCTTACATCGAAGGAAATGAAGATGATTTTCACATAAAAATCAATTAAATATGAAAGCAGTATTAACAATCATACTAGGCCTAAGCTTGCAAATATTGTTTTCACAGGAACTATTTGTAGTCACCGATCCGGCAAGTAATGTACCTACTGGATCATTGAGCGTAAGATTAAGCAATTCCTTATTCAAAGAAGTGTATGAAGATGGGTATAACTATCATCTCATGCCCGAAGTGACATATGGGATCAACAAGAATCTGATGGTCAGGACATCAGCATTTATAAGTAACCGGAGCAACAGCCTTTATGCCGAAGGAGCCAATATCTTTAGTAAGTACAGGTTTTATTCATCAGATGACCTACACAGCCACTTCAGGATCGCAGCTTTTGCTAGATATAGCTTCAACAGAGCAGACATTCATCAGGAGCAAATAGAAATCATGGGTCACAATAGTGGTTATGAAGGTGGAATAGTAGCCACACAACTAATAAAAAAAGTTGCAATAAGTGGCTCTGCTAGTTTTGAAAAAGCGCTGGATAACAAACCCGACTACGAATTTCCTGCTTCACAAGCAAATACTGCTACCAACTACACCTTCTCAATCGGCAAATTGATGTACCCAAAAAAATATACTAATTTTAAACAAACCAACATCAACCTTATGCTTGAATTTGTAGGACAAACCCTCAATGAAAATGGCAAAACCTACATTGATGTCGTCCCATCCATACAATTTATTTTTAATAGTCAGGCACGGATTGATGTTGGGTACAGAAGAGAATTGTACAGCAATATGCTTAGAACAGCACCCAATGGTATTTATTTGAATTTTGAATATACTTTTTTCAATATTTAAGCAAGCAGAAATATTAACAAACAAAAAGTAAAGCATTAAACCAATAAAAGATGTAACTTCTAATTTTTATTATGTAAACGCAGAAAGTAAACATTGATGACATTTGCCATGGTAATTCTACCAAAAATAAATTCATATAAAAATGACAAAAGATCAATGTATTGCAGCATGCTTAGCCTGCTTTGCAGAATGCGAAAAATGCGCGACATCATGTATAAACATGAGTGAACGAGAACATGCAAAATGCGCCAAACTCTGCCGAGACTGTGCAGACATTTGTGCCTTGTGTGTAAAACTTTGTGCAAGAAATTCAGCTTACGCTGATGCTTTATGCAAAATTTGTGTTACTGCTTGCAACGTTTGCGCCGAAGAGTGTGCCAAACATGCAAGTCATAACGACCATTGTGCTAAATGTGCGGAAGCATGTAAAGCGTGTGCAACCGCTTGTGCTGCATAAATCATTCATTTAGCAAAAGAAGGATCGAAGACCGGGTCTTCCTTCGCTTCGAAACATTTACTAAATTATAAAAATAAGGATCATGAACAAAAAAATATTAACAATAGTATTGGCCGTTGTGACGGTACTTTCTTTTACACAATGCGACAGCAATTCAGGAAATGAAATAAGTAACGCAGACGTTAGAGCTAAAGTAATTTCGGAACTTATGGATAACGATGATTACATGAAAGAAGTGATGGGTGCCATGAAAATAAAACATGGAGAAGCAATTGTTTCAACTTCACACGACATGATGAAAGACGATAAAGCCGTAGGGACAAAAATGATAGGAAGCATGATGGACATGTGCATGGGTGACACAAGCATGTGTAAAATGATGATGGGAAAAACAATGGAAATGTGCGACATGGACAAGGAAAAATGTAAAATGATGATGACCGCGATGAACGAACATCCACAAGGGATGAAAAACATGAAAGATATGGGTATGTGTGACATGAATAAAAACAAAATGCAATAGATACCCGTTGTGCGTATAGGCTCGAAGAGCTGATTTTATATGATTGAGTGGTCTTCCATTGTCATAATTAGTAAGTTGTTGGACTTTTCGCAGTTAGATGATCAACTTGTGGATAAGCGAAAATATACTAAAACTTCAGATGCGTTTATAACACGTTTGCTTCGCAAAATTGCAGCAGTAAGAAGTTGCGGTCATCTACTATAGGTCCAATAAAAACAAATTTGCATATGTCAAAAATAATAGCGAAAT
>JANMMV010000240.1:0-4265 GCA_031373565.1 Saprospiraceae bacterium | reverse complement strand
TCTAATGAATTAATAAGCAGAGACGAAGGTATGCATTGTGATTTTGCATGTTTACTTTACAATAACCATATTGTAAACAAGCTTTCAAAAGAGACGATCAACGCTATCATTACTGATGCAGTAACCATTGAGAAAGAATTTGTTACAGATGCGATTCCAGTTGCACTCATCGGTATGAACGCCGAATTGATGTGCCAATATATAGAGTACGTAGCCGACCGTTTGCTATCTTCATTAGGAAACGAAAAAGTATACAACGTCGAAAATCCATTCCCATGGATGGATATGATTTCACTGCAAGGCAAAACCAACTTTTTTGAAAAGCGAGTTGGGGATTACCAAAAAGCCGGAGTTATGGCCGAAAAAGACAATCAGGTCTTTTCATTGGAAGCAGATTTCTAAGCCATATAAGCTTACGATCTACTATCCAATTCTTACACACACTGAATTGTTTTGTTTTAACCATTTTTTTATCTCCACCATAAACACTCTCGAACAATGCAAGTTATTAAAAGAAGTAACAAGAAAGAATCAGTCAGTTTTGATAAAGTGACTGCCCGTATTAGCAAGTTATGCTATGGACTAAATGAACAGTTTGTAGATCCGATAGAGATCTCCAAGAAAGTAATACAAGGTTTGTATGATGGTGTGAAAACCACCGATCTAGATAACCTTGCTGCCGAGACATCAGCTAGTATGGCGGCGAGGCACCCAGATTATGCCATTTTAGCGGCAAGAATAGCAGTTTCAAATTTACACAAAAATACAGAAAAGTCTTTTTCCATCACTATGGAGGGGCTCTACAACTATATTGATCCAAAAACGGGGCAAAGAGCTGGTTTGATCAGTGATGAGACGATCGATGTCATAAGACGCAACGCCGATATCTTAGATTCTTCGATTATATATGATAGAGATTATTCGTTTGATTACTTTGGATTTAAGACATTAGAGAAATCATACTTACTTCGCATGAATGATGATGTTATTGAAAGACCACAGCATCTTTTAATGAGGGCATCTGTAGGTATACATGGAGATAATATAACAGCTG
Source organism: Saprospiraceae bacterium (assembly GCA_031373565.1). GTDB lineage: Bacteria > Bacteroidota > Bacteroidia > Chitinophagales > Saprospiraceae > OLB9. The sequence continues at coordinate 3,211 of JANMMV010000240.1, read as the reverse complement.
CCATCGAGACATATAATCTTATGTCAGAAAAGTGGTTTATACACGCTACCCCTACGTTGTTCAATGCAGGTACACCAAAACCGCAGTTGTCTTCATGTTTCTTGCTAAGTATGACTGATGATAGTATTCCTGGTATTTTTGAAACTTTAACAAGGTGTGCAAAAATATCGCAAGCAGCCGGTGGAATTGGTTTATCGGTTCACAATGTGCGAGCTAAAGGTTCATACATAAAGGGGACAGGAGGTACTTCTAATGGTATCATCCCAATGCTAAAAGTATACAACGATACTGCACGTTATGTAGATCAAGGAGGAGGAAAGAGAAAAGGAGCTTTTGCAGTATATTTGGAGCCTTGGCATGCCGATATACACGATTTTTTAGATCTTAAGAAAAATCACGGTAAAGAAGAACTCAGAGCTAGAGATTTATTCTATGCGATGTGGATACCTGATTTATTTATGGAGCGCATAAAGGATAACGGCGATTGGTCATTGTTCTGTCCAAATGAAGCACCAGGATTAGCTGACACTTACGGAGAGCAATTCGTTGCTTTATATACTAAGTATGAGCAAGAAGGACGTGCGCGGAAGACTATCAAAGCCCAAGACCTATGGTTCTCTATCTTGGAATCACAGATCGAGACTGGTACACCATATGTACTTTACAAGGATGCCTGTAACAGTAAGTCAAATCAAAAAAACCTTGGTACTATCAAGTCAAGTAACTTGTGTACCGAGATCATGGAATATACTGCGCCAGATGAAGTTGCGGTTTGTAATTTAGCGTCGATTTCACTGCCAAAATTTGTGGATGAAGATAAAAAAGTATTTGATTTTAAGAAATTGCATGACATTACGCGGGTAATAACTCGTAATCTTAACAGGATTATTGATATAAACTACTACCCAATACAAGAAGCAGCAAATTCTAACTTCCGTCACCGTCCGATTGGTATAGGTGTGCAAGGACTAGCGGATGCTTTCATCCTAATGCGCATGCCATTTGATAGCCCGGATGCGAAAAAATTGAATCAAGATATTTTTGAAACCATGTACCATGCCGCATTGACTGAGTCTAATGCACAGGCGATAGCTAATGGCCCGTATGAGTCATTTAAAGGATCACCGTCAAGTGAAGGTATTCTACAATTCGATATGTGGGGTATTGACCCAGGTACTGACAGATACGATTGGCCGGCATTAAAGCAAGAGATAAAGACAACGGGATTAAGAAACAGTCTCCTGTTGGCGCCAATGCCGACGGCTTCGACTAGTCAAATCCTCGGCAACAATGAATGTTTTGAGCCTTATACATCAAACATATACACTAGACGAACCTTGTCAGGAGAATATATCGTAGTCAATAAACACTTGCTCAAGGATCTTACAAGATTAGGATTATGGAGTGATGAACTCAAGCAAAAATTAATGGCTGCAAATGGTTCAGTTGCTAACATCCCGGAAATCCCATCTGATCTAAAAGACCTTTACAAAACGGTCTACGAAATCAGTCAAAAGGTCATCATAGATCAATCGGCAGATAGGGGAGCATTCATCTGTCAAAGTCAAAGTCTTAATCTGTTTGTAGAAAACCCTAACTTTGCTAAACTAAGTTCGATGCATTTCTACGGGTGGCAAAAAGGTCTTAAAACGGGCATGTATTACTTGCGTAGCAAAGCGGCAGTTGACCCTATTAAATTTACGCTATCTGAAGAACATCAAAGAGTACAGTCCAACGACAAGGAGGTAAACCTACTAAACGTTCAAGCCGACGAACAAGAAGTCATGGATTTATTAGAAGAAGGTGCTGTTTGCTCAATGGAAGATGGTTGTTTGATGTGCGGTAGTTAGTCTTCAAATTGTAATATACAAATCACTTAACAAAAAGAGATCATTTCATTACAGAAATGGTCTCTTTTTGTTTTCGAGTTTGCCAAATTTTTGTTGGACATCAGGATATCCAAGGTGCATTATGACCTATTTGATCTATAAATCCTGAAACAATGCCCTTGATCGTCAGTATCGCTAATCCAACACCGACCAACGCCCCCATAAAATGTGTATCATGACCTATATTGTCGCTAATATTTTTTGCAGCATAGGATTCATACCACAAATAGAGACCACCAAAGATCACGGCAGGCACAGGAATAATGCCCATGATACCTAACATACTCCAAGGACGAGCTAAAATAAAAATAAATAGTATGCCAGCAACGCCACCTGAGGCACCTACGGCTCTATAACCTTGCCAGTTTTGGTGCTTTTGATAAGTAGGTATATTTGATATTGCTATTATCGCCAAGTAAATCGTAGCAAATATCAACATACCAGGAAGTTGTCCATATGAACTTGTGTAAAGACTTTCAACAAATCTACCGAATTCGTGAAATACAAACATATTGATGAAAAGATGCATAATATCACCGTGCACAAATCCTGAAGTAATCCATCTGTAATACTCCTTGTATTTATATTCACTATACGGCGAATGCATCAGTTGATTAAATAGACGCTCATTATTAAAAGATAAGAAAGAGACGATGGCTGTGATACCAACGATGATTAATGTTGCACTCATAATTATTCGTTGTGATATTTTTCGTTTTTTATAATTGTATAAGCCCTATAAACTTGTTCTACTAAGAAAAGTCGTACCATTTGATGAGAGAAAGTCATTTTTGACAATGATAGCGTTGCATTCGCTCTATTTCGAATCATCTGATGATGGCCATAGGCGCCACCGATAAGCAAAACAACGGAGCGCCTTGATTGCAGTTGAAGTTTTTCAATGAACTGTGAAAGTTGAATAGAAGAATATTCCGACCCCTTCTCATCAAGGATAATCAAGTAGTCATCGGCTTTTAGCTTAATTAAGATTGACTGAGCTTCTCTTTCTATTGTTTCGTGCGCCGTTTGAGCTGCCTTGACATCTTTGAACTCAATATATTCAATTTTTGTGTAATGTTGAAGTCTATTCAAATATTTGTCAATGCCGTCTTTTAAATACTTTTCGTCCGTCTTACCTATAGACCAAATTGCTATTTTCAACTGAGCGTTTTTTGTTAATTGACTTTGTGATTATGATTGAAGAAGTTCTAAAATGAAATTTTACGTTCTACCATGAGTTGCCACAAATGTAGCTTAAAATATTAATATTTGGCAGCATCACATAGCATGAAAGGCGATTTACAACAAAAAAGCCCTTTACA
>JANMMV010000206.1:0-1753 GCA_031373565.1 Saprospiraceae bacterium | reverse complement strand
CAAACGGAAAAGAATTAGAATTGACTATAGGAAACTAAATACAACTGACTACGTTGCCATGCTGCCATTTCTTTAGATGATAGTCTAGACACTGATTGTGTTCTATTAGCGTATCGCAGCAATAGTTATTTTTGGCATGTTCTCTAATTGTTGGAAAATCTCAAAGTTAAAAAATAATACTAAATCATTTTTATAATAAATATAATATTTTACAATGAACTTACATCGTTAACATTATAATATAAATAATAAACAGAAAAGGGGCTAATTGTGAATGAATAGACCAATGAAATGGTTATTTAAATGGAAGGATAATATTAAATCAAGTGGAATATATAGTAAAATTAAACCCAATTGTTGGGAATCTACTTTGAAATCCAGAACAAATATATAAAATCAAAAGGGTGCACTATACCAAAGAATTTGAGCTGCAATGATGTTATCCATAAAGGATTTTCCACATCCCATTGGGGTGTTCGGTTTTTAGTGAGTATTGGGAGTCTCACATAAACATGCGTTCAAATAAATCCTTGGGCGGATTAAGTTAAATAATAGTGTATATCAAGTGTTCGTTCATATCCGGGCATAAAGAATTCATGTATTGACAGTTTGGAATATGTGAAATTATAAGTAACATGAAATGCTTGTGAATTACGTTTATCAATCAAAACTTGTAAAGCTGGAGATGTTTTGCTTGGGGGGTTGTGTTGAAATTAACAAGCGATTATATTAAATGATAATGGTACGTGTAATGGTATGTTGGTATTGATAGCACAAATTATCAATTTATTTAACCAGAATACCACTCCTACTTATAACTATTATAACCATTATAAGTATTTATTATTAGTCTACCACTTTATTACTTTTATAACAAACTCTTAATCTTTTTAACAACATTTACTAGGTGATTTATTTTATAGTATTGTAGTAATTTTGACATAATAGTTATAAGCAACAGAGAGTGTGGATCAGAAAATTCACCTTGACAAATTGAAATGATGGAACTGTAAAGCTTGTTCTAAAATAAAAACGACAATTACAAACTCAAGAACCGTTGACCAAGGAACATACTTAGCTCGTACACAAAAGAACAACCTTATTAGTCAATACGTGACTTGAGCAATAATCAAAGAACAGAAAGTGGATCGAATCGTCTCAGAAACTAATTGGATTGGGATGTTTAGCTACATATTAAGTGGAGTTTGTACTCTCAATAACATCATCATCTGTGTAGTATTAAAAGTATTACCATTCTTTATAAGAGATTGCCAAATCTTTTGAATCATTGATAAAAAAAAAACTTTGTGTAAGAGAAGAGGACTGCAGTTATATGTACAATTACTACTTCCAATATGGGATTCAAAATTCTTAGATCCTTCAAGCACCAAATATTTACAGGTGACATGAATCAGCAAATGATATTCTAGCTGAGGATTATCTTTACTATCTTTATATGAACATTTCTTTGGGGAGGTGATTATCGTTATCATCTTTACCTGAATATTTCCTTTGGGGAGGCGATTATCTGTATCATCTTCACCTGAATATTTCCTTTGGGGAGGTGATTATCTGTATCATCTTCACCTGAATATTTCCTTTGGAAGGTGAAGATGCTATTATCTGTATCATCTTTACCTGAATATCTCCTTTGGGGAGGTGATTACCTGTATCATCTTTACCTGAATATTTCCTTTGGGGAGGCGATTATCTGTATCATCTTCACCTGAATATTTCCTTTGGGGAGGTGATT
>JANMMV010000175.1:0-12898 GCA_031373565.1 Saprospiraceae bacterium | reverse complement strand
GTTCAGGTCGTCGCGCACGAAGTCGAGCAGCCGCGCGAATGGCTGAACCGAATCGTTCCTGGATACTATAACTTCTGCACCAATTTTTTAATTTCTGATGTCTTGTCTCGAATAAAAATGGAATATTGCCCAGCATTCATTGTTCCCATGTCTAATATGTAGCGGTTGCTATTACTTGTTCCCCGATGTACCAATTTACCTTCGAAGTCATACAACTCAATGATCGTGTTAGGTTTGATATTATCAACCGCAACGTAATCTGCTGTAGGATTTGGGTAAATAATTATTTCAGACGTAATGTTGATGTCTTCTTGGACATCAGAAAGAAGAATTTGTTTGCTTAAGAAAAATAAAATAGTCTGCGTGATCGCGGGTGTGAAACAAGTGCCGTGATTGGCGGTAGAGAGTACATCCGTCGCCTGAAGGTCGGATGCTCCTAATGATTTCATAGTATCTTGGGCAACGACACTGTTGAGATAGGGAACTTGATCGTCTGCCTTGCAGTAGAAGATTTTAGTAGGTGTCTTAGGCGCCCATCGGAATACATCATTATCTCTAAGTGCTTTATTCAAAGGGTGGTATGGGTCGGATAGTATCAGTTGTTTAATAGAGTCTTTGAGCATTTGACCTGCGATGACTTTATTATTGTTATTGGTTTTGAGCAAAGTAATGAGTCTACTATTTAGTGCACTTAGGGTTATTGATGCAGCGTGGTATTTCGCCATGTCTGGGACATAGACTTGCTTGAAAATTTGGTTGAGGTCGGTATAAATATCATTTGAAACTTCGTTAAGGCCTAATATAGTATTAGGTAAGTATGCTGGATAATTGTATTCTTTGTCTTGTAGTACAAGGTCTCTCATGACACCGGATAAGCTATATGGTCCAGACAAATGAGCAGCTGCCGTAACTTTGAGTTCAGGGTGCGAAGTCTCTATTGCTTTGTGAACAGCCATAGATGCATATCCACCTTGAGAATATCCCGTTATAAAAAGTTGGCCGTTTTCCTTAATCGATTGCTGGGTAAGCCATTCTTTGGCTGCAGTCAAAAAGTCTAAACTAGCGGTCACAGTTGTAGCCTCGTGTACATAAGTTTGAAAACCTCGGCCATCTCCCATACCTACATAGTCGGGTAGCAGAGCGACAAAACCGAGACCTGCAAAAAGTAAACCGAGTTCCCCCTCGCCACCGTTTCCAGTATATCTTGAAGGAACACAAACTTTACAATCAGATGTACCATGCTGGTAGAATGTGATAGGAAAACTGAAGTTTGCCACATCAGGAACTGCTATTAAACCCGACAATGTGTCTGGTTGTCCTTTGGCATCTGGCGATTTGTACAAGATTTTATAAAACTTAGCGCCGTACTTTATCAAAGGCAAGCTAAAGGCCTGCGAAATTTGCGCTTTTGTCTTCGTGCCTTTGAGTTGGGCAGAGACAAGTGTCTGGCTAGAGACATTCATATGAAGTCCAAAACAGATTAGGGCGACAAAAAGCATTGATTTTTTCATAATGGGAGATTGTTGAAATCAGTGATGATAAGAAATACAAAAATAATCAAAAATTCTGTTTGAGGTTAATTTCTTTTGGACGGTATTTTAAAATAAAAAACAAATATTTAATTGCCAACTTCTCTGACTTATCGTACAAAAAGATATTTTTACACTTTGTATTTAAAATTAAAATGCAACACCAATGAAGAACGTACTTATATTATTAGTCATAGTGCTAATATGTATCGCGCAAACCGCGGAAGCGCAAACCAAAAAAACAACAACAAAGTCAAAGACCACGACAACTAAAAAAGAGGAACCACCAAAAAAAGTACAACGTGAAGAAGTAATGATAGAGGAAGCACCACCAGCAATAGAAGACGCAGGTATAGATGTCGAAGTGGTGGAGGAAGTAAAGAGTTATAGCAGCGGCGCTGGAGGTGGCAATAATCGATATAGTTATGATCGCATCGACGAAGTCTATTCCACTGTCCGAGATAAATTATCAAATGAATATAAAACGGGTCTTAGCAAGAATGGAGTATTAATACTTCCCATCATTTTTAATGGAATTGAAACCTACGGAAATCTTTATAGAAATGAAAAAATGATAAAAATTGGACTGGGTAGTCAAATGGGGCTTTTCGATTTAAAAACCGAAAAATGGCATATGCCACTCATCTACGGTTCATTAGATTATTTAGAAAATGGACTATTTCAAGCTAAACTGAATGGCCTTTATGGGATCATCGATAAAGAGAGCAAGGTTATTTCGGATTTCAAATGGCAATACATGACAAATTCAGGCGTTGATAATTATTATATTGTAACCACCCAACAAAATCAATATGGGATTCTAAATATTATTACCGATAAACTTACAGTACCGGCCGAATACTCGAGTTTAAGTAAGGTTGAGAACTCTGCCAATTACCTTGTTACAAAAGGTTCAAAAAAGAACTTAATTACGATAGACAATCAACCTGTCTTTAAAAATTGGTATGAGGAAATCATCACAAATTCTAGTAGACGAAATATGATAGTTAAACGCAACGGCTTGTTTGGTATCGTGGACGAGAATGAGAATATTATCCTACCTATTGAATATCCATTTATTAGATCATATCCTTACAATGACGGATCGTATCTCGCGCTAAACAAAGAAGGAAAATATGGCTGCGTGTTGATCGATGGCAGAGTGACGTTGCCTTTTGAGTATGATAAAATGGATGAGAGCTATAGCGGATCATTGCTTTCTACAAAAAATCAAAAATGTGGTATTGTACAAGTCAATCAAGGGCTTCCAACCGAAATTGTTACTTGTGATTTTGACGAAATCAAGTCAGATCGCAATACATTTTTGATCTCTAAGAATAAGAAATATGGTGTCTTGGATAACTTTGGTAAGTCTCTGGTTCCGCTTATTTACGATCATATTGAAATTGTACAGGATGACGACTATTATGGAAGAAACATGCTTTTTATAGCCACAAAGGATGGCAATGTTGAAATTTTAAATAAGTCTGGGCAGGCCTCCTCGACAAGTAAATATAAGTCTATCAAAAAGGTGATAAGGTCTGATGACGAGTATTATCGAAAAATTGGCGCTTTAAAGTTCATAGGTGCTAATAATAAAGTAGGTCTTCTGGATTTGTCGGGACAAGAGATCCTTCCTGCAACTTACGACGATGTACTTAGTGTAAACGCAAATATAGTAGTTTATAAACTAGCTAATAAAGTGGGATGCTATAATTTCTTGTCCAAAAAGGAAATTGTAAAACCGGAGTTTGATCAAATTATTTTCAACAAAGGCACTACCTACGGAATCAAAGGCACAGATATGTATATCTTGAACTTCTCTGACCCGACGAAACACACCAAAATATAAGCTTCGTGATCAAACAAGTTTTATATGTATTGCTTTTTCTTTGCCTGATTGGTACCCCTATGTTTGGCCAAGACGATCACGGATTGAAAGAAGTTAGAAAAGAGCTGAAACTCTTGACCAAGCTTTGCAAAAAAGAAAAGACGATCACGTATCTAGAACAATATCTTTTGAACCATCCTGATTTATCGCAAAACTAAAAGCATTATCAGTATTTTTTGACAGCGAAAGCCTCCAGACTTAGTGATATATATTTTGAAGAAATAATGGCATTGCCTCTAGAAGTAAGGCTAGAAGGAGTAAAAATGCAAGAAATTATTTCTCTGTGGGACGAAGCGTATACCCTATGTGATAAATGTCAATTGTCTATTTTATCCCAAAAGTATGAATTTTATGAATCTTATGATGTAGAAGATAAGTACAATCCCGATCAATATGCCAAGTTAAAATCATCGGGTTATACACCTATGATAGCGGCTTCTGGCCTAGGATTGAGGTATATGCATACGCCACAAAACAGCTGGATAGGTGGAGATTTTGCAATTGTACATATGTATCAAAAATCATACAAATACTCGTACACAGATCAAGGAACTGCAAAACAAGAAAAAGAATCAGCAGTCTCGGGCAACAGTGTCGCTTTTCTGAGCTTCGGATATGCACGAAGTCTTGAAAACGGCAGGAATGAGTTTGTCTTTAATGGCGCTAGTCTTTACAGTGCATTTACGGTTAAGCCATTACAGTTTGGTAGACAATGGGTTGATGGGGGGAAAGGGTATGGTTTGTACAGACCGGAGTTGGGTTACGGATACGGCCCATTTTATGTATCGGCAGGATATAATCTCTTCTTTAAGAAATCTGCTCGCGACGTTGGCAATCATCTAGTTCTAACAGCAGGTTGTGCATATCCAATATTCAATAAGTCAAAAAAGTAAAATAACAAGCTCTGTTTGCGAGAGCGTACAAATGACACCAACAAAAGTATTATCTTTGCGGCCTATTAGTAATTTATGAGTGGATTTGTAGTTTCAGCACGTAAGTACAGGCCAACGACCTTTGACGAGGTAGTTGGTCAGGATCACATTGCGCAAACACTCAAAAATGCTTTGTTGACGGACCATGTCGCGCAAGCTTTTCTGTTTACTGGACCGAGAGGTGTCGGTAAAACCACCAGCGCGCGTATCCTTGCTAAGATCATCAACTGTGAGACTCCGATCGGTAAAGTAGCGGCATGCAACCAATGCCCTACATGCAAAGCAATAAACGACAACGCTTCCTTCAATATTTTTGAACTCGATGCTGCTTCCAATAATAGTGTTGAAAACATACGGTCTCTGGTTGAGCAAGTCAGGTTCAGGCCGCAAGTGGGCAAATATAAAGTTATTATCCTAGATGAGGTACACATGTTGTCTACTTCGGCATTCAACGCTTTTCTAAAGACACTAGAAGAACCGCCATCTCATGCTATTTTTATTTTAGCCACCACGGAGAAGCATAAGGTCATTCCTACGATTTTATCTCGTTGTCAGATCTTTGATTTCAAAAGAATCACGATATCTGATACCGTTAAGCAGCTACAATATATAGCTAAAAAAGAAGGAATAGAGACCGACGAAGAAGCGCTACATGTTATCGCAAACAAGGCAGATGGAGCGATGCGTGATGCATTATCTATCTTTGACAAGATTTCAAGCGCTACCAATGGCCAGATCACTTACAAAGATGTCGTAGCTAATCTAAACCTACTTGATTACGAACATTATTTCAATGTAACGGATGCGCTGATGCGCCAAGACTTGGCAAATACTTTCTTAATACTTAACGAAATCATAGGTTCGGGCTTCGACCCAGAACATTTTCTAAATGGCTTAGCTGACCATTTTAGGGATTTGCTAATTGCAAAGAACCCTGCCACCGTTGAGATTTTAGATATATCCGATGAGCTCAAACGTAAATACCTTCAGCAAGCAGCACTAGCACCACAGCATTTGTTGTTGTCAGGAATTAGCATCTTAGCACAATGCGAGATTGATTTACCTTTGGCGCGTAATAAGAGATTACATGTGGAGTTAGCGCTTAGTAAACTCGTCTATATCAATCATACTTTGCGGGGAAACGAACTGAATATGGAAGGGCAGGAAAAAAAAACTCCAATAGCGAGCGATAGTTCGGTTATTATTACAAAACCTACTGAGCCTCAACGCCAAAACCTAGCAGAAATTGCACAAGAAATCAAAGTCAATGAAGAGCAAAAACAGGTAGAAGATACAACTCAATATCCTTCTCCTACTTCAGAATCATCAATAGTTGAAGACTCGCCTTCTCTGCCAATAACAGCGAATCCTGCAATTAAGAAATTAAGCTTTAGCAAATTGGATAATATTCGAGAAGCAATATTGCAAAGCGAAGCCACACTTGCTGCCAATAAGAAAAATCTAAGTCTAGATAAACTGACTGAAATCTGGACAGAATATCGCAGCGGTGTGACATCGATGAGTTCACAAACTACACTTAATTATGTAAAATTGTCGCTAGATGATTCCACATTTGGCATCGTTGTACCAAATCAATTGGCCAAAGAAACGATCTTGCTCGAGACCAAATTGCTGGACAAATTAAGGACAGATAGTGGTGAATTGGAGTTATTATTTAATATCGTGGTGGATAAAGAGCAGTTTCCAGATTATGAAGACGTGAAGCCCATTCAGACGATCACACAAAAGGATAAATATATCATATACTTAGAAAAAAACCCAAGTTTAGGCACCTTGACTAGCTCATTAGGACTTAAACTTGACAATGAAACAAATTGATGAAGAAGTTATGCACACTGTGTTTTTTAATTTTTCTCGCTCAGAGGAGTGCGACGCAAGCCATCTACTTAGATGAGTCTTTTGATGATTGGTCTCAAGGTGTAACGTCTTTTAAAGACGTGGTCGGGGATGGAAGTGCTTCGGGCGTAGATATTCAGGACGTACGTTTATCAAATGACGAACGCAGCATTTACCTATATTTTAGTATCCAAAAGGAGATTAATTTACAATCCAATAATGATCTAGCCCTCTATCTAGATATCGATAATAATGTTTCTACCGGATTAGTTAGAAATGGAATTGGGGCGGATCTTGTTTATTATTTTGGTGATAGAAAGGGTCGTTATTATTTTGGGAATAGCAGTTATCAAATATACCATAAGGACATAGGTCTAGTCACGCTACCCACTGTTACAAGTGATCGATTTGAACTAGGTATCAACCGAAAAATCACTGCAGGAAATCTTAATATAACGATGGGCAAAACCATCAAAGTGATTTTAGTAGATGAAGCCCCTGCAGGAGACCAAGCGCCCAATTCGGGAAGTTATACACACACAATCGATGATAATATCAAAGCAGCGGTCAAGCCTGTAAGCTTAAGTAAACAATCAATAGATGATATCAGGTTTTTGTCATACAATGTACTGAGGGATAATTTTTTTGAGCCAAGCTTGTCAGGATCCTTTAGAAGAATCTTGAATGCTGTAAAGCCTGACATTATTGGGTTTTGCGAGATATATGATCGAGATGCTAGTACAACGGCGGCGCTAGTGGAGACTTTTTTACCGTCAAGTAATGGTCAAAAGTGGTACTTTGACCAAGCGAATCCTGATATCCGCCTTGTAAGCCGGTATCCTATTCTAGAACGAATAAGCTTAGATGGTAATGGTGTTTTTGTACTAGATGTTAAAGGGCGCAAGGTTTTGTATATTGTAGCTCACCTACCGTGTTGCGATAATGAAACAGGAAGACAGGGTGAAGTTGATAAAATAATGGGATTTTTGCGGGACGTTCGGTACGGTATTTCTTCGCTGAATGTACCGCAGAATACACCCATTATTATCTCAGGAGATATGAATTTAGTAGGTTTAAAAGCACAACAGACTACTTTCAAAACAGGGAATATTATTAATAACAGTCAATATGGTCCAGACTTCAATCCTGATTGGGACGAATCGAGTCTTGAAGATGCAAAACCTGCGACAACTGGCCAACCGAGTACGATTACTTGGTACAGTGAGAATGGTAGTTATAGCGCAGGTAGACTAGATTACTATTTCTTTTCAGGCTCTGTATTAAGATTAAAAAACAATTATTCTCTGTTTACCACGGGGTTGACTCCGACACAATTATCTACAGCAGGTCTACAGTCAGGTGATGTATTGGCGGCAAGCGATCATTGTCCTTTAGTAGCAGATTTTAGCTTTGACTTGAGTAGTGATGTTTCAGATGTGGAGAATAGCTCAAATCTACCATGGTATATTGATAACGATCAATTGGTAATAATAAATGGATCATTTATCGAGGGCAAATCTGTTAATATTAATAATGTGCTAGGCCAAAACAGTGCAATTACAAGTTGGATTAGTGAAGAGAATATAATTATTGATTTAGGTAGTTTGCAATCTAATAATCAAGTCTACATCCTTCAATTTATGAAGAACGGCCATAAATATGCAATAAAATTTGTCAAGTAGTTCAAGGAAGTAATTACTTCTGTGCCGTTTTTACCAGGTACCATGCTACGAGACTGAATAGGATATTAGGAATCCAAACTCCGAGTTCAGGTGCAAGAGATAGGTTAGTAGAAAAAGTCGTGCTAAACTTTGATAATATCACAAAGATAGCACCGATGACGATACCTGCAGCGAGGTGAAACCCCATGCCTCCGCGCACCTTTCGAGAAGCAATCGCAACGCCGATGATTGTCAAGATAAAAATGGTGAATGGATCTGCAGTGCGGCGATATAATTCTATGATATATTTTTTGCCACTATCAAGGCCGCGATCTCGTTCGTTTGTCAGAAATGTGCGCAAATCAGTGCTGTTCATCACTTCCATCTGCTTGGTATATCGTGTAAAGTCTTCTGGAACGAGATTAAATATCGTATCTTTGTTTTGAGCTGGTTTGGTGACTAGGTTTTCCTTCATTCCATTAAATTGATGAATTTCATAACCTTCAAGTCTCCATTTATTAGGCCTGCCTATAAACTGTAGTTTGTTCGCTTTGAGCGCATAAACGATTTGATTTCCTTCAAATTTTTCGAGTCTAAATGTATGTGCTGAGCTGTCGTAAGCACTAAAATTGCGAATGTAGATCTTTTCAGATGGGTTGAGCCAGATGTGGATATTTGATGTCTTTGATTGTTTGGCACTGGCACGGATATGCTTACTTTCAAATTCATTTTTCTTGAGGTTATTATGTGGAATGACGTAATTGTTTCCTACCCAAAGTAAGCTCGCTAGAAAACCTCCAGCGATTAAGTAAGGTCTAAGTAGACGACCATAAGTCACTTTAGCAGAAAGCATGGCTATAATTTCAGAATTCTTCGCCATACGTGAAGTGCAAAATATGACAGCTAACAAGGCAAACAAGGGCCACAATAAACCATTGATCCAAGGAATAAAATGCAAGTAATATTGTGTTACAATTTGCCAAAATGTTAATCCAGAATCCAAAAACCTATCTACCTGTTCAAAATAGTTGATTGTCACTGCAATTAAGGTGATCAGCATCATTGTAAAGAAGAAGGTGCTGAGATAACTTTTGATAATATACCAATCGAGTTTCTTCATAACCGTGTGGCGACATCTTTAACCATCTGATTTTTCCAAGACGTAAACGTGCCAGCTATAATTTGGCGACGACTTTCATTCACGAGCCACAAAAAGAAGCTAAGATTTTGGATAGTTGCAATTTGTGCAGCGAGTCTTTCCTCCACTTTAAATAGGTGTCTTAAATAGGCTTTGGTATGAATGCGACTTGTGGGTGCCAAGCTTTCTGCATCGATAGGTGAGAAATCATCTTGCCATTTTTGATTACGTATATTAATTAGTCCTTGGGGCGTATATATAATACCGTGCCTACCATTGCGAGAGGGTAGGACACAATCAAACATATCGATACCTAAAGCGATACTCTCCAGAATATTTTCAGGGAGTCCTACTCCCATCAAATATCTAGGCTTATCCTTAGGTAATATATCACAAACGACTTCGGTCATGGCATACATATCGTCATGCGGTTCTCCTACTGATAAACCACCTATTGCATTCATCTCTTGATCCTGAGCAGCAATAAACTCTGCCGACTCACGCCGAAGATCGGGATAGGTACTGCCTTGGACGATTGGAGAGAAAGTCTGATGATGTCCATAAATTGGCTCCGTCATCTGCATCCTATCAATGCACCTGCGCAGCCATCGATGTGTCATATGCATGGAGTTGCGGGCATACTTTAGATCACAGGGGTAAGGCGTACACTCGTCAAATGCCATAACGATATCAGCACCAATGATACGTTGTATATCCATAACTGATTCTGGACTAAAAACATGTTTACTTCCGTCAATATGGCTTTGGAATTTGACACCTTCTTCCGTTATTTTCCGCATACCTTTGAGCGAATATACTTGATAACCACCGCTATCTGTAAGAATGGGGCGATCCCAGGCCATAAATGCATGTAGACCACCAGCTTTTTTCAAAATATCGGTTCCAGGCCTTAAGTACAAGTGATAAGTGTTGCCTAATATTATCTGCGCATTTATAGTGTCTTTTAGTTCTTGCTGATGGATTCCTTTAACAGTTCCTTGTGTTCCGACAGGCATAAAGATAGGTGTCTGAATAGCACCATGATCTGTTTGGATAATGCCCGCTCTAGCTGACGAACCAACGTCTATATTTTCGATTTTAAAGGTCATCCGTGTCTTAAATAATTAAAAAATATGGATCAATTCGCTCTATATCTTGCCATATCCATTTTGAGCATCACTGCTATCATGATGGAAAAAGCGGTAAGAGACGAGCCTCCTTTGCTCAGCAATGGTAATGGGATTCCGACAACAGGCAAAAGATTCATAGTCATACCAATATTGAATAGAAAATGGACAAATAATATGCCCGTGACGCCATAAGCATAATTGCGAATAAACTCAAGGTTGGCTCGCTCGGCTATTATCACACAGCGAATAAGTAATATAACATAAAGTAGGATAACACCCAAACTTCCAATAAATCCTTGTTCTTCTCCGATCGATGTAAATATAAAATCTGTTGATTGCTCGGGTACATAATTGAGTTTCGTCATCTCGCCCTTCAAAAAACCCTTACCAGCAAATCCGCCAGAACCTATGGCTAATTTAGATTGAATAATATTATAAAGCGACCCACGGGGGTCACATCTCTCAGGTCTTAGCCACACATTAATCCGCTCTTGCTGGTGTGGTTTTACTACATTATCAAACAAATAACTAGAACCAAAGGCAAAGAATGTGGCAACAAGCAGTGCAAAGGCGGTAACATTAAACAATCGGAAATTCTTTTTATAAAAAACCAAGAAGCCAAAGCCCAAGGCTAAGAGTAGAGAAGGTAAGATGACCAAAGTCATTTCTCCTTGCATCAGCATAAAAATCATAATTAAGAGCAAACCAAATGAAATTCCTGTCGCCTGATTAAAAGGCATCTGATCAAAAACAAAAATACTGGCAACAAATAAGAACAAAAAAGCCAAGACTATATATGGGTTGTACATCAACGAAAAAACAAAAATAAGGGCAAGTCCAATGATAACAAGTGGTACCATCGGGCTCAATCCACGTCTATACAGCAATATGATAAACGAGAAAAATACGATAGATGAACCAAAATCAGGCTGTAGAAGCACCAACAAGGCAGGCACTAAAAACAGTCCTACAGATACCATAACTGTTTGTGTTGTGGACGTGGATGTTTTGAAAAAACTCAGGTAACTTGCAATTGCTAATGCGGTTCCAAATTTAGCCCACTCTGAAGGCTGAATTGAGAAAAATCCAAATGAAAACCAGGCCTTAGCGCCGTTTATTTCTTTACCAAAAATAAGAACTAGCATAAGCAGGAATACGGTTGCTCCATAAATGGGAAAGGCAAGCGTATTCCAAAATTTCCAATCTATCGTCAGCACGCTTACAAAAGTTAGCAAGGATATGACAGTCCACATCGTTTGAGCACCCATCGGACTCGTAAGATTCAAAAACTGGTAAGGGTCGGACTCGTTATAAAGGGTAGAAAATATCATAAACCAACCTATGGCCATTAAACTGAAGTACACCGTAATGGCGACCCAGTCAAAGGACTTCGTTTTAAGGGTTGATCGATTGTACATTGTTCTTTACTTGTTAGTATTTAATGGACTAATGAACGTTTTGATATTTCATCGTAAGCATAAGTACATGAGGGAAAAGTCTTCTTTAGGTCTAAGAGAACAGGCATCAATTTATTTTTGCTCTCAAAATATCCCACACGTACTTGATAATAAGGTGCTACGTGCTTCCAGTCAATACTCATTCCTGGGTATAAAGCAGCAAAAGTTGTTTGTGCTGTTTCCATCTCCCGACGGTCAGTTGTTGATATGATTTGTATCCGCCACCCATTGATTATCTCCTCTGACTTACCTTCTTGTGCAAATCTTGCCATCAGCGACTCTATTGCTGGGGAGGATTTGATCTTGACATTTGCTTGACAATATATAGACGTAAGCGTTATCAGCATCACAAAAAACGTTAACAATATTGGTTTTTTCATCGCTGTAATCATGTTTTTAAGTATAACGTCAGGCTTTCACTATATCTACGCCTGAAGAAGTTCCGATTCTATCTGCACCAGCTTCTATCATTTGTCTTGCGGTCTCAGCATCTCTAATGCCTCCGGAAGCTTTGATCTTTGCCTTACCTTTTACGATGTTATTTATCTTTATTATATCTTCTACACTCGCGCCTCTATCCGAATAACCGGTCGATGTTTTAATATAGTGTACTTTGTTAGATACGCAGATTTTGATTACCCTGACTAGCTCGTCGTCTGTTAGATAAGAAGTTTCTATTATCACCTTGATCTTACGGTCTTTGCGACTTACTGCTGTGGCTAGTCCATCTATTTCGCTTTCAACATATTCCCAATCTTCTGATTTGATAGCGGCAATGTTAACAACTACATCTATCTCATCCGCACCTAAGGCTATGTATCTCTTGCACTCTTCTATCTTGGCATACACCGTCTGATATCCGAAAGGAAATCCTACTACGGTGATCACTTTTACTGCTGAATTGGCTAGATATTGTATTGCTTTCTCAACAAAATATGGAGGCACACACACACCATAAAATCCATGTTCTACAGCGTCCATGCACAATACTTTTATGTCCGAAGTCTTGCACGTAGGCTTTAGCAGTGTGCTTTCTATATATTGGTTTAGGTTTGTTGGGGTAGGATTTTGCTCACTCATCACTTGTTTCTATTCTTTGCTATCGATGCAAAAATAACTGAATTGTTCCAGCTATTGCATTAATTACGACATTATCGTATTAAATTATTCTCAATTTTAGAAAAGAGAAAAGGAAGTTAACGGAAGACAGCTGTCAATCCTTAAGAAGTCCAAAAACAAAAAAAGGAAAGAATTACTTTCCCTTTTTTGTTTTTTCTCATCCTTAGCTTATATGATCCCTAAC
>JANMMV010000170.1:0-7054 GCA_031373565.1 Saprospiraceae bacterium | reverse complement strand
TCTGAATGGTAATATCTTTTTTCTGCGTCGTATCTCCAAGTGCAACGGTATATAACGGAGCTGCAAATTTTGAATCTGTGTAGAGCGGATTGTTCCCTTCATTATAAATCCCGTCAGATCCTAATATGATGGCACCAAGATTTTGATCTGCGTAATTGCTTTCAATAAATTCAAGGAGGGATGCAATATTAGTACTGTTGCCATTGAGACTATCCAAAGCATCATTGTCACGAACATCTCCAGCAAAAGTGACGGTTCTTATATCATATTTTCCTTTAAGGTCTTTAGCTAGTTCCGCCCATTTAGTTTTAAAAAGATCCAAGTTCTTTTTGGTTTCAAAGTTGATCGAACTAGATCTATCTGCTGCAAATATTACGATAGGTTGCTTGATATCTTCCTTGACAATTTTAATGAAAGGTGACATTAACAAAAAACAAATTGTAGCCACACTCAAACCTCTCAAAAAAGCTAACAAACGCTTAAACCAAGGCGAATAATCTGCAAATCGATTTTCACGAAAATACATAATAAAAGCATATAGTACGCCAGCAGCGAGACAAAAGAATAAGTACCACCAAGGGTAAGAGAAACTAAATGTATGATTCACTTGTTAAGAATAATTGAGGACGCAAATATTGTAAAAAAAGTACATAGATTGGCTTTTTTGCTCATATATGCTTGATAAATATGAAATAGTATAAGAGAACTAATCGTTTAATTGTTCATGAAAAGTAAAGAAATAAAAATAGTCGGTATCGTTGCGATGATTTTGATTTGCTCGATTATTGGTCGGGCTTCATACATTATTATTCCGATGGAACACGACAAACAAACCAATCACCTGAAGGCATATGGAATAACGTATTGGGTCATAAGCAAAAATGTAGAAGCATATTGGTTGCTCAATTATCGCGGCGGTTCGTTTGCGTATCCCTATTCAAAAATAATAGAGTCAGAATGCAAACTTAGAGATGTAAGTTTTAATGTTATCTCTGATGGAGAATGGCTAAATATACGTAGTAAAATAAATGATCCTGAAATCAACCAAGAAGTTGTAAAACTCGAAAAGGCCCCAAAGATAGCGGTATATACGCCAGATTTCAATCCTAAGGGGCAACGAATCCAACCATGGGATGACGCCGTGACTATGGTGCTAGATTATGCAGAGATTCCATTTGATAAAGTATATGATCGCGAAGTGCTAGAAGGTAAATTAGCTCAATATGATTGGCTGCATTTACACCATGAAGATTTCACGGGGCAGTATGGAAAATTTTACGCCAGTCAAGGTGGAACTCCTTGGTACAAACTAAACCAAGACAAAATAGAACAATTGGCTGCTTCGCTCGGATATGCCAAAGTCTCTCAGTTGAAATTGGCCGTTGCTAAAACGATAAAAGCTTATGTAGAAGGAGGTGGTTTTTTATTTGCAATGTGCTCTGCAACGGACACGTACGATATTGCACTTGCTGCGGAAGGACTTGACATCTGTGCTGAAATGTACGATGGAGACGGTTATGATGTCAATGCACAGTCAAAACTAGACTTTTCCAAAACCCTAGCATTCAAAGATTTTGAATTAAATCTCAATCCTTTACAATATGAACATTCTGATATTGACAATAAAGGTCGGACCGTTCAACCTGAGGTTGATTATTTCAAGTTATTCGAATTTTCGGCTAAGTGGGATCCGATACCCACTATGTTATGTCAAAACCATACGCTAACTGTCAAAGGTTTTATGGGACAAGCTACATCATTTAAACGATCATTACTCAAATCTGATGTCTTGGTGATGGGAGAAACAAAATCAGAAAGTGAAGTCCGCTATATTCACGGAAGCCACGGCTTCGGGACCTGGACTTATTATGGCGGGCACGATCCCGAAGATTATCGACACTATGTCAATGATCCTGAAACAGATCTCAATTTACACCCAAATAGTGCAGGATATCGATTGATTCTAAACAATATATTGTTTCCAGCTGCTGAAAAAAAGAAAAGAAAGACATAGTAATTAAAGTCCTATTACTTTATACTCTTCTCTTACCGGAACAAAAACGTCCATTATTACACAATCCGTAATCGCTTTTCCACTATGAACAATATTGGATGGTATTACTGCAACCATACCTACTTCATAAATATGTGTTTGCCCATCGATTGTTAATTCAAATTGACCCTCTAAGACTTGAGAAACCTGCTCGTGCACATGACTATGTGCTGGCAAAATCGCGCCTTTCTCGATCACAAATCGACCGATTGTCATACTTGAAGTGTGTACAAACTTACCTTCAAAACCAGGCAATATATCTTGCTTTGGAAGGTCAGAAATGTTAATCATTCTAGAAATTTAGGTCTTACTTACAATCGTTCAATAATCATAGCACTAGCACCACCGCCACCATTACAAATAGCAGCTAAGCCATATCGCCCATTATTTTGATGTAACACTTGAGTCAAAGCCCCAACAATACGAGCACCTGAACATCCTAACGGATGTCCTAATGATACAGCACCGCCATTGACATTAACCTTGGATTGATCTAATCCAAAATGCTTTATAAATGCGAGCGTAACTACGGAAAAAGCTTCATTTACTTCAAAAAAATCAATATCCCCTATGGTCAACCCAGCTCTTTCCAAACAGTTCTGCGCTGCTATCGTAGGAGCCGTTGTAAACCACTCAGGCTCTTGCTCACCATCAGCATAAGCTACGATTCGCGCTAACGGTTTCAAACCTTTTGCATTCACAGTCGCTTCATCAGCTAGAACCAAGGCAGCAGCACCATCATTGATTGTAGAAGCGTTTGCAGCAGTTACGGTTCCATCTTTTGTAAAAACGGGACGCAAGGTTGGTATTTTTTCAAACATGACATTTTTGTACTCTTCATCATGATTGACAATATTGATATTTCCCTTACGATCTTTGACTTCAACACCTATGACTTCATTCGCAAATTTTCCCGCTGCCCAAGCTTCTCCTGATCGCTTATAAGATTGAATGGCAAAAGCGTCTTGCTCTTCCCTGCTTATATTATATTTAATAGCTGTAGCATCACCAAAACAACCCATAGCTTGACCATCATATACATTTTGTAATCCATCGCGAACCAAGCCGTCTATCAACTCAGCATTTCCGTATCCATATCCGTACCTAGCCTTGGCCATATAGAAAGGAATAGAAGACATATTTTCCATTCCTCCTGCAACTACAGCACTTTGTAGACCTAATTGAATAGATTGTGCCCCAAGAGCAATTGCCTTCATACCCGATGCACAGACTTTATTGATGGTCGTTGAAGATGTAGAAACTGGTAATCCTGACTTGAGTGTCACTTGTCGAGCCGGAGCTTGACCAGCATTAGCTTGAACAACGTGTCCCATCAATACTTCTTGAATATCGGAAGTTTCAAGACCAGACGCAGCAACAGCTTCTTTTACAGCCGCAGCACCTAGGTCAGTGGCTGCAATCGTTGACAGGCTACCACCAAAACTACCAAGCGGTGTTCGTTTAGCAGCTAAAATATATACTGTATTCATATTCAAATAAGGTTTAAGTACTTTCAGAAATGAGAACAAAATTTAATATAACTATAGGTTCGCAAAGATAAGAACAAAAACGTTAGACAACTTCATAATCTCAAAAATTAGATACGACTTGGAGCGATTATCACATTTATTCAGCAATTTACCTTAATTTCTATAAAGGGTAAACCCTAGAAATATGTTAATCTTTAAATTAATATATATATATCTGTCACGCTATTAGCCTCTTTGGTATATTTGTAGAAGATTAAACATGATTCTATGAACACTTTACAAACAAAAAAACTCACAGCACTCCTTGCGATGATCTTTACATCTCTGATAAGTTATTCTCAGGTAACGCAAGTAAGGCATTACCTCACGTATAATTTCAGCAATAATAAATACACTGTTAACATGATAGCGGTGCAAGGTAACGCTTCTAGTTCAATACAACGGCAACAAGGGAAAGTACGCGTAGGATTGACATCATATGGTACTAAAATCACTAATATTACCTCAATTTCTCCATTTGTATCAAATCAAAACAATACTAGTACTACGCCTACTGAGTGGAATGTAGTAGACTCGATTGGTCAGCCAGGAGTCGCATATTTTGCACTTAGTCCTGTGGCATTCCCTGTGTCCCATTATGGTAATATATCAATGGGTGATACCATTCCACTTTTCTCTTTTCAGACTGTTACACTTGATACCTGTGGTAATAGTGTTCGCCTATTTAATAATGTATCGGATTTGCCAAGTTCACCGCCGAACATAAATGTTTCAGAAAGATTTAAACACACTTTTGCATTTGGCAATAATATTGATGTCTATGTAGGTAATCAATATGCTTCATATCAACCACATGCAGTAGAGCAGCCGCCGTATTGTGCCGGTGATACCGTCCAACTTCAAGAACCAGCAAATTTAGCAGGAACTTTCTCCCTTAGCAATTCCTCCTTAGGTACGATCAGTGCAAGTAATCAACTGATAATAAATAATCCAGGATCGCTATCGATTACTTATTTTCCAACTTCTGGTGCTTGCACATTTAATCTCCCCGTCATTATTGCCAACGAAAACCCTGTCATCAATTTACCTTTTACAAATCTTTGTACAGGTACAAGTATGCAAGTAGAGGTCATAGGTCAATCACCGCCTTTCGTAGGCACATGGGTATCTAGTAACTCCGCCGTACTCGGCGTAAACCTAAATGGTGTAATAAAGGCCGTTGCCCCGGGTCAGGCATCGATTACCTTTACTAATAGTAGTGGCTGCAGTTCTGCGCCAAGTCAAGCGATAACAGTCAATCAAGGGCCGTTAGCAACATTATCCGGGCCTTCAAGCATTTGCATTGGGTCTGTTACTCAGTTTTTGCCTAATGCAGGTGGTACTTGGGCATCAACCGATCCGTTAGTTTTACAAATATCAAATACTGGCGTTGGTTCAGGTATTAGTACTGGTTCTGCCTTCGGCATTTTCACTAGTGCAACCAACGGTTGCAACGCACTAGTCTCCGACCCAGTGATCGTTACAGCGGAACCAACTCTTGTATATACTGGAAGCACCACGATATGTGTTGGCGAAACGACAAGTATTTCAGCCAATTCCGCAGGTACTTGGAGTTCAAATAATCCAAGTATTGCTACGATTAATGCCCAAGGTATTATCAATGGAATTTCACAAGGTGTTGTAACCTTTACTTTCACCAACCTAAGCAATTGCTCAGTAACGACATCTATTCCAGTTAGTGTCATTGCAAGTCCGGTTATTTCTACAACAGCTGGTGGCATATGTATCGGTTCTACAAAACAGGTAAGCAGTAATGTATTTACAGGAGTATGGATCTCCAGTAATACTTCTGTGGCTACAATAAATTCATCTGGTCTAGTTACGGGCGTAAATGCTGGAGTATCAACGATAAGATTCATTTCAGGAAATTCAGGATGTTCATCGAATCCCATTTCAATTTCGGTGTCCGCCAAACCTGTTATATCGGGGTCTCAGAATACTACCTGTGTTAATGGATCAATAATTTTAACAGCAAATTCACTGGGAACATGGTCTTCCAATGGCCCAACTATCGCAACTGTTAATCCAAACGGAGTCGTAACGGGAGTTAGTTTAGGGATGATAGGGATCCAAATTACTGATAATTCAGGTTGTACTTCAGACCCGTTTGTCGTAACAGTCACTACTAATCCCGCGGTTAGCATAATCGGGTCGAACCAAATCTGTGTGGGCACAAACACGCAAGTGGCCGCTGGCAACTCTATAGGAACGTGGAGTTCAAGCAATAATGCCGTGGCTACGGTTGACAATCAGGGTATCGTAACTGGTGTCTCACCTGGCACTGCCATATTTAGTTTCACCCCTACTGCTGGCGGATGTAATTATACATCATCACCAGCTATTACCATCCTAGCAAACCCAAGTTTAACCCAATTTCCAACAACCCTTTGCAATGGTACCACAACATCCATCAGTCCTCCATTAATAGGAACCTGGTCTTCTTCAAATACCCAAGTAATTGTCGTAAACACAAACAATGGTGCCATTACAACAGTAGGGCAAGGAACAGCTATTTTGACTTATACGAATGCACAAGGATGATCGGCAAGCACAGCCGAAATAACCTTTGCACCACTTCCAATAATAACTTAAACGGGTTTGGATATTATCTGAATCGGGGGAGAAACTCAATTGACGTCTACTACTGGAGGAATTTGGGCTAGTTCAAATTCTACTGTAGCAGCAATAAATAATAGTGGGAAAGTAACCGCTGTAAGTAGTGGAACAGTACGTTTTACATTTACGAATTCTGCAGGATGTGTATCCGCTCCTAGTCCGTTAATTACTGTTTTACCAACTCCACAAGGAACGATAATTGATAGCGTACTTTGTATCGGAGCTTCTACTTTATTGTCGCCTTCATCTGGCGGATCGTGGGCATTTTCAAATCCAAATATAGCTACAGCTACCCCTGGTGGTGGTGTAACAACAGTAGGCGCTGGCACAACATTTTTTGTATTCACAAATAGTAATGGCTGCTCATCACTACCAGTGAAATTAAGGGTCAGGCCCAATCCAACAATCACAGAGCCTAATATTTCATCAGGGTGTGTTAATACAACAATTCAGTTTCAAGCAAGCCCGATCAGTACTTGGACGAGTATCAATACACAGGTCGCAACGATAAATGCAGGTGGATTGGCGAGTTTTATAGCTCCCGGCACTGTCAAATTTAGAGCAACAGATGCTAATGGATGTTTTAAGGAAACAAAAGACTATGTTGTCAATCAGATTCCTATTGCTTCAATTACATCTGCCTCTTCATCCTGCAAGGGACAGACGATTACGTTTACAGCTAGCGGAGGAGTTTTTTATACATGGTCAACTGGTGCAACTACCGTATCATTAACTACGATGGCAATGAATTCTGGTTCTTGGTCTGTTACCGTTACTGATGACAATGGATGTACTGCAATTGCAAATACCAATTTAGTTGTATTACCTCTACACT
>JANMMV010000116.1:0-2081 GCA_031373565.1 Saprospiraceae bacterium | reverse complement strand
ATTCAGTACTCCGAGCCATCAAGGCCATGGAAGAAGCGGATATATGCATACTAATGCTTGACGCCACCGTTGGTTTAGAGTCGCAAGATTTGAGTATTCTAGGCTTAATCCAAAAGAGACGTAAAGGACTAGTCATCGTCGTCAATAAGTGGGATTTGATAACAAAAGATACGAATACGGCTAGGGATTTTGAGAAAAATTTGAAAGATAAGATAGCGCCTTTCAATGATGTTCCTATTATTTTTACGTCTGTAAATGAGAAGCAGCGTATTTTTAAAGTGGTAGAGACAGCGCTCGAAGTTGACAAAAACCGTCGCCAAAGAATCAAAACGTCTGAACTCAACACGTTTTTACTCGACATCATCGAAAAAAATCCACCACCGACGTACCGTGGCGTGTTGATCAAGATAAAATATACAGTGCAATTGCCTTTATACTATCCCGCTTTTGTGCTATATTGTAACCACCCAGAACACGTCAAGAGTAGTTATCGAAATTTTATAGAAAATCAATTGCGCAAGCATTATAATTTTTCTGGGGTTTCTATTAGTGTATACTTTAGAGATAAGTAGATTTATGGCTTGGAGCGATACCATATTTGCAGGAGTATATCTTTTCGAACCTACCATATGGGAGGACGACCGCGGATACTTTTTTGAGTCATTTACCGAAAGCAAATTACCAGAAGCACTGCACAATGTCAGGTTTATTCAAGACAACGAATCCAAATCTACCTACGGTGTGGTTAGGGGACTTCACTACCAATTACCGCCTTATGCTCAAGCCAAATTAGTCAGATGTGTAGTTGGCAAAGTGATAGACACCATTGTTGATTTAAGACCTGATTCAGCGACATATGGTGTCCATCAATCCTTTATTTTAGACAGTATTACAAAGCATCAACTCTATGTCCCTCTCGGTTTTGCACATGGTTACGCCGTCTTGAGCGAAGAAGCCATCTTTGCCTATAAATGTGATCAATACTACAATAAGTCGACAGAAGGTGGCATCAATAGCCAAGATCCTGCTCTTAAGATAGATTGGGGTATCCTGCCATCGGATATGATCATTTCTGAAAAAGATAAAGATTTGCCGTTCTTTGGAGCGCATATGGCGTTTTGAGCTTAATCCTTACAAAATGTAATGAGTTCTACGCCATGATTTCATAACCTACTGGTAACACACTCTTCATCAGCTACATTCTTAACAATCGAAGTACCGAAGTAAATATATTACAGAAAGCGAAGTAAAAAAGTAACTAATAATACCTATTTTTGTAAATAATTAGTGAAAATAGAAAATATTCGTTTTATGAGACTACATAAAATGTTCGTAACATGGCATCATGTAGGAAATAGAACTATTTACAACAACGAAAGTTTTAAAGATGGGAAGTAAGTTGATGTTTATCGTTTGGTTTGCGGAATGTGGTGGTTTTAGTGATGGCTTTTACAAATAAGGCAATAATGAAAAAAATTGAAGTTGTTGCAGGAGTGATATTTTGGGAAAATGAGATTCTTTGCGTTCAAAGAGCAAAAAACAAACTTGATTATATTTCGGAAAAGTTTGAATTTCCAGGAGGAAAAATTGAACAAGGCGAAACTAAGGAAGAAGCTCTACAACGCGAATTATTGGAGGAGTTGAATCTTTTACCAAAAATTAAATCCTTCTTAATGACAGTTGTGCATGAATACCCAGATTTTGAGTTAACTATGCACAGCTTTATTTGTGAAGTTGACTCAAAAGACCTAACACTTAATGAACATATAGATAAGAAATGGTTGAGAGTTGACAAACTTTCTGAGCTTGATTGGGCAGCAGCCGATGTTCCAATAGTCGATAAACTAGGTTCAAATGGATGATATCTTAGAGACTTTTTCAAAGAGTTTACAGACAGGCTATGTTGATAAATCCATTTTATCTAATCTTGATTATCAACCCGAGTTACTCGTCAATCAAAAGTATCCTCCCAAAAAGGTGCTTTCAACCATTCTGCATGAGCTTGAGAATTGTAATCAGTTTTTAATTTCTGTTGCCTTTGTCACAACTAGCGGTGTTGCTGCAATAATTAACAAACTTAT
>JANMMV010000103.1:0-3746 GCA_031373565.1 Saprospiraceae bacterium | reverse complement strand
GTTCAGTATTCGGTGGGATGGTTTCGAAACTTCCTAGACGATAATTATGAAACATCGATTGAAGCCTACTACAAAGATCTTCGAAATCAGATAGACTATTCTGATAGTTATGTCAACGATATCAGGACTGAGGTTGAAGATGCTTTTGTATTTGGAAAGGGTAGGGCCTATGGTTTGGAGCTTTTTATTAAGAAGTCAAAAGGCAAATTTAACGGGTGGATAGGATATTCACTTTCCAAAACAGAGCGTTCATTTGACGGTATTGAAGCCGGTAGATGGTATCCGGCAGTTTATGATCGTCCGCATGATTTTTCTCTTGTGGCAAATTATAAATTATCAAAAAAATGGGATTTAGGTCTTATCGGTATCTATGGATCGGGAAAACTTTTTACACCTGTCAGAGGTTTTTTCCTTATAGAGCAAAATCTTAACCTATCGTACGGACCTCGAAACAGCACTCGATTAGATGATTATCATAGGATTGATGTATCAGCAACATATACGCCAAAACCTGGTAGTAAGAAAAGGTTTGTAGGAAGTTGGAACTTTTCCGTTTATAATGTTTACAATCGAAAAAATCCATTTTTTGTGAGTTTTGATACAAAAACAAATACTGACACAGGTACTACTGAGATAGAAGGTACAAAAATAACCTTGTTTCCACTCATACCGAGTATAACTTACAACTTTAAATGGAATCAAAAGTAATTTACATTTTTTACATGATGATGATGCAAATCTTACAAATAATGAATACAAAAAATATACTTGGAGCTGTAACTATATTATTTATTGGCTTGATGTCATGCCAAGATCCGTACATACCAACTACGCTAGAATCCGAGCAAGAGATCGTAGTAGAAGGTTATATTGAGTCTGGTGATAATGCTAATCCAACCTTTGTTCTTGTCACACGAAGTATACCGTTTATAGGTAAGGTGACTCCTGAAAAATTAGCATCACTTTTTGTGAAAGACGCAACAGTTATCGTGAATGATGGTCAAAAAGATGTAACCTTAAATAGATTATGCCTAAGCGAAATCCCACTTGAATTAAGGGATCAAGCATATCAATTACTAGGCTTCAACCCTGATAGTGTCGCGCTCGACTTGTGCTTATATGTTGATCTTCTCAATAGTATAGACAGAAAGGAAGGCGGCAAGTATGACTTAAGAGTTACTATTGGCGATAAACAATTGACCGCGACTACCACAATACCAAGATTTACGGGTTTAGACAGTTTCGATTTTCGGCCCACTCCCGGTGTGCCTATTGATACTTTGTCGCAATTATTCTGCAAGATAAAGGATCCTGAAAACACGATCGATTACTATCGGTATTTTACGGCTACGGGCGGTGACGGTTTAATACCACCCTTTACCTCCGTTACAAACGATTTGTTTTTTAATGGTAAAGATTTTGAATTCCCGATTGCTAGGGCGCAGCGACGTGGTCAAGGCGGTGGCTTTGATCCAAATGCTTTTGGTATGTTCAGAAGAGGAGACACCATCACGATCAAATGGTGTACGTTAGACAAAGCCCACTTTGATTTCTGGAATACGAGGGATTTTGCAGCTAATAATGGGGGACCTTTCGGTTCTTACACACGAATCATCACCAATATAAAGGGAGGACTTGGTATCTGGGGTGGTTACGCCGTCGCACAATATGAATTGATAGTGCCTAAGTAGCGCATCCATGCTGTAATAATCACCGCAATGTAAGAATATGAATATTTCTATAGCATCTGCATTATTACTAGGCTAATGTCTGGCATCGAAGACGGGCAGTATTAGCATTGCTGTACCTGGTTCTATTATATTTGCCCGATCGATTATCAAATTAGTGTAAGCACCTAACTAAATGCTAGAAAGTAAAACACAAAAGCCGCTACACGCAGCTTCTGTTTATTTGTTGGCGATTTTAGGAAGATTTACTGTTGACCCTTTGCACCCGTTGATTATCTAATCCTTTATGATCCACCTAATGGACATCCTGAGCTTTGTATCAAACAAGGGATGATTTGCCACTGCTTGGTTATAAAAGTCTCCTTTCCAATACCTATCTAGATTTTCAAAACTCAAGTAAACCCTTAATCTAGCAACCTTCGTCATAACAAATACCCTATATGATGTGTACGTTGGAATATCATCATTTGATAAACTGAAAACATGAACAAGTGGCTGTAAATCAGGACCTTGGTGCTTTTCTACCCATCGCATATCGACCCCTACTTTCATCTGCATCGCGCCTTTGAATAGGTAACTGCCATAATAAAACTGGTGGGTACTATATAAACGTGGCACTGGATAAATATGCTGTGATTGTACTTGTGCGTGAACCTGGTTATCGCTGTAAAAACGCCAAAGACGTGTACTATACGACACATTTGCGTACGTATGCGCAAATAGCTTATCAAGTTGTTGAGGCAAGGCATTTTGATCCCAATAAATGGCATTATTGACAACATGTTGCTTGAGACCGATTTGCATACCCAATGAAGGCAGGTTTAAAGTGGCGAATAGGGTAGAACCGAAATAGTTTTTTAATTCTGTGGTACGTATCGACTGTTTATTGATAACTAATTGTTCTTGCAGTTGGCTGGCTTCACTATTAAAAAATCGAGCACCACCAGTGAAGATCGCTATTTTGCCTAAACGTAAGTCGACACTACCTTGTGCATCAAAGTTGCCCGCATTTTCTCCTATACCTAAGGCACCTTTTGTATCAATGATCACCCTATTCAATATAGGCACTTGGCCTTCAAATCGTGCAGTAAGATCTGTTCGATTACTTGCTCTTGAATCGTTATCAATCCAAAATAGGTCCACATCGATCCCTATCCGTCCTTGCACACCTTTTTTACGTTCGCCATTGATATAAAAACCGTTATGAAGCTGATTCCATCCCAAATAAGATCTCAATCCACGATTATCAATTAGTAGGTTATCATAAAAGGTACTGTCTGTCTTTGTAGAAGTGATCTTGTCGGCGTACTTTGCATAGTTGGTTGTATAGGACAGATCGTCTTTGAGATATAGATTCCAATCAGATTTCGGATTAGCATTTAGACGTAGATAATTTATTGTGCTGATACTTTGTTCTTGATATCGAGATGTCGCGTCGTTTAGATTGGTGGGGATGATGATTCTAATGTCATTGGTCATGAGCTCGTTAAAGTTTGCTAGTCCACCATTGTGGCTTTCATCATTAGCATTACGTATAAAGACGAGAAAGGACTGGAGTCTACTTTTAGGTTGATAGTATCTGATGGCAGTGGCTAGACTTGTTGATTTTGTAGCTTGAGACTGAAAGAAACCTGCTTGTGATATTCTGTCATATTCAAGCGCAACGGTGAGTCCACTTTTGAAGTTATTGGTAAATTTAGCGCCAACATTTAGGTTTAATTGCCCTCCTAGCTGGGAAAAATACATGTCCGTCAGTGGTCGATTTCCAACAGTGAATTTGAATTGATCTACGGTCTTACGATAGATGTCGTAGTTGTGGTATCCTGCAGCCCAAGTAGCGTAAACCGCAGGTTGGTAGATGAGTGGAATGCTGGCACTACCTTTATTACCTGTATGTACATGTTCGTTGCTTCGTGTATTAATGGGATCATCTTGCACAAACGCCATATCGAGTAGGGTGTCTCTATAGATGAATGATTTATAAGGATTGTGGATGTATACGTAATCGTAAGTAGTGGAATCAGGGCCTTCTTCAATCTCGGTCACAGGTGGTCTATT
>JANMMV010000062.1:0-6156 GCA_031373565.1 Saprospiraceae bacterium | reverse complement strand
TCTATCTAGGATAATTTGAAAATGAAGATGTGGTCCCCAATTTCCATTTTCATTTTGACCGCCAAGGAACCCTATGGTATCTCCTTTTTTAACCACATCTCCCTCGTTTCTATATGTGAGACTTGATTTGCTCAAGTGACCGTAAAGTGTAAAAAATGTTAGTTGCTCAACCGTATGCTCCACAATGATGGTAGGACCATAATCTTTATCGTTGTCATTGTTGTAAATACTAACAATGACCCCATCTTCGGGCACTCCGACTTCGTGGCCAGCGTTACTCCACAAATCAATGCCCATGTGGACTGTTCTGTGCTCATGGCCTTCATTTTTTTCTACCTTGTAGGCATCGGTGGTGTAAATTGGTCTTGGCTCTCCATATCCACCGATCAAAGTACACTTGCGCTTTTGAATGTGTTCTTGGATGACAGTCGTATAATGCTCGGAGGTAATATAATTGCTGTAATTACCTAGGAATTTTGAGTCGATAGACAAATCTAAATGTTGTAGATTTTCTATGGAAATGCCTTTCAATAGGTGATCTATGTTCCATTGGTTTTTTAGGGCATATGCTGCAAAATCATTTACCAATTGGCAAGGCGTCATGCCACATGCTTCTCTAAATGCATATGTAGCAAAATTAGAATCAATATTTAGCCAATGATATATGAGATTTAGCGCTTGACCTTCACTTATTTGTAAATACGTATTATCCGGTTCTGCTTTCTTGTTAATTGCGGACTTTGTCAAACTGATACACAAACGCATACCTACCGCGCAATGCAATACTTCCAACTCACCGTCTAGCAACGGAAAATTTTGATGATAGGACTTCACTATATCACACGCTGCCGATAAAGGATCTTTGCAGTCCATCGCGCCATAGGCAATCGTTACCGCCAAATCATTGATGGTTTGAGAATATATTGCATCGCCAAAATCTATCAATGTCACTACCTCCGTTTGGTGACTTTCCGTTTTGGTGATAATGTTGTTATCATTTGCATCGTTGTGAATGACACTTTTTCTTAGCCCATCATACAATGGCGCTAAACGCTTAAATTCAGAAATTAAATTGGATATGGCCGTTTTCAATTTTGAATCAAATAAATCTAAATATGGCTCAATCCATAAAGATTGGGCGGTGTCCCATTCAAATTTTCTATTCATATATTCATGAGAAAAACCTAATAGGGCTTTTGTTACGATACCCATTTTTTTGCCAAGAGAAGTTCTTAAATGAGCATCTTGCATGGTAACCGAAGAATACAACTCACCATGTACCCAATTCAACATTCTTACTTTCCGATTATGCCCATTTATGTCATTGTAGTCAAATATTCTATCGCCATTTTTGTTTCGGAAGGCTGAAGGCAAATCAATGGGCAAGTTTTGATTTTCTAAATGCTGCAATATTTGGTCTTGAAACTCAATAAAAGCGCCATCATAGCCAGGTCTGCTTACTTTTAATACATAAGTATCCGAAGGTGCCTCTACTTTAAAATTAAAATCTATTTCTCCGTTCAATTTTGAAACGGTACACTCAAAACCAAAAAAATCAGTGACTATGCTTTTCGCTTCTGTATCTGAAATGATTATCGTATTGTAATCTTCATTCATCCTATTGAATAAGCTTTTTTATTATTACCAATACCTAATAAATTGAAAAATATGCGAAGCTTACAGATCATATCTATTACTGCCCAATAACGACCCAATAAATCCAAACATGATCATCAACAATGCATCTATAGCAATGAATCCAAAAGACAAATGAAGTCTATAAGATTGTAATGTTACAAGTACCAAAACGATTGCTATGCTAAAAACACCTAATGTCATGCGCTTTCTTCCGACAGTAAGACTTGTGATAAAGGCGGCAGCGAAGCTAGCTAAAGTGTGACTAAATGCTATGATTATAAAGGCTTTAATGGGGAGTGAACGAGTCCAACTTATGACTTCTGATTTACTATCATAATTGAGGCCTGTGGGGTAGGGGAAGATTCCTTCTCTGATAAATTGTGCCATAAATATGATCAATATGGCTGTGATCAACGCTGTTAGTATACCGAAAAATTGTCTCATCTATTTCTTTTTTGCTAAAATCCTTTTGCATCATCGTCACCTCGCACATCAGCCGCACCTTGGATTACTCCATTTTTGATTGTTATCGCTTCCACTCGCCCTATAGCTCCACGTTCTTTAAGTGTATGCCCCATTGCCGTTAATTTTTTGCGGCTTTCTTCAGGAATTGCTTTGCTTTCGTGCATAATGACATCAGGTAGCCACTGATGATGAAATCGTGGAGCATTAACTGCTTCTGAAACGGTCATATCGAAGTCAAGTACATTAACTATCGTTTGAAATACACTCGTAATAATAGTCGAACCACCCGGTGTGCCCACGACCATGGATACTTTCCCATCTTTTTCGATGATGGTCGGTGTCATAGAGCTAAGCATTCTTTTGTTAGGCTCTATTTTATTGGCTTCGGAACCAACAAGCCCATACATATTGGGTATTCCAGGTTTGACAGAGAAATCATCCATTTCATTATTGAGAATGAAACCAGCTCCTTTTACAACTGTAAAGGCTCCATAACTGCCATTGAGCGTTGTTGTTATCGAAACCGCATTGCCCCATTGATCCAAAATGCTGAAATGAGTTGTTTCTTCACTTGTCATAATGCCATGAGATATATTTTCGCTTTTTGAAGCGACATTAGGATTGAAGTTTTGCATCCTATTCATAATATAATTACTGTCCATCAACATGTTCAGGGGTACCGGAAAAAAGTCCGCATCTCCGAGGTGTTTTGATCTATCCGCATAAACTCTGCGCTCAGCTTCCGTGACAACGTGTATATGTTCTGCTGATTGAAAACCCATCTTAGCGAGATCATACGGTTCTACCATTTTGAGCAATTGATGTAAACAAACTCCGCCGCTTGATGGTGGAGGCATGCCTATGATTTTATGTCCACGATAAGATGAAATCAATGGCTTTCGCCAAATGGCTTTATAATTTGCTAGATCTTGAAGAGATATTATGCCACCACCGGTAGACATTTCGTTCACTATGAGTTGGGCGACTTTACCTTTGTAGAATCCATCTCGACCTTGATCTCTTATGGCAGAAAGAGTTAATGCAAGATCAGGATGGATTAACACATCATTTTTTGACCATTTTGACTTGTGGAATACAGTTGAATGGGTGTTGTATTTGACAAAGTTTTCTTGCTCTTCGTTTAGATTATTTGCTTCACGTTCAGTAATTGTATAACCATATTTTGCTAAATCCACGGAAGGTTGAATGAGTTCTTTCCAGTTTTTAAGTTTGCTATATTTATTGAAAGCTTCTACCATTCCATCCGTTGTACCGGGTACTCCAGCTGCTAAATGCCCGTATTGGCTTTTTTCTAAAATGGCATTACCATTCGCATCGAGATACATATCAGCTTTTGCTGCTGCGGGTGCTTTTTCGCGGTAATCGAGCGTCGCTACTTGGCCATCAACACCGCGATACACCATAAAACCACCACCACCGATATTGCCTGCATTTGGATAACAAACTGCTAACGCAAACTGAACAGCGATAGCAGCATCTACCGCATTCCCACCTTTTTTTAGTATATTTAGACCAATTTCAGTAGCGATCGGGTGTGCCGAAACAACCATAGCAGATTTTGCAGTAACGGATTTAGTAATATTATAATCGCTTTTTACATTGTTATTAACACGACATGCAATTGCAAATGATACTGAGAAACATATCAAAAGTGTTTTGAGAGAGATTGATTTACTCATCGATCAATTTATTTGTAACGTTAAAGATATAATATTTTATTTTTTGCCGCGTTTATTTATAATCAATTAATTTTGCAACAGCTTATCAAACGACAAAATATGAAAATCTTTACAAACATACTATTGCTATGGTCTTTCATTTGCACTCAAGAGGCACATGGACAAAAGTTTGTCAATGAGTTTTTGAATATAGGCGTTGGTGCCCGTAATCAAGCCTTGTTTGGTTCGGTAGTCGCTAATGTAAAGGACGGTACTGCTGCCTACTGGAATGTAGCTGGATTGACCGGTATAGAATCTAATCTGCAACTTAATGCGATGCACTCAAGGTGGTTCGGAGGCGTAGCTAATTATGATTATTTTTCAATCGCTAAAAAGCTTAACGCGTCCAATAATTCAGTTGCAGCATTGTCCGTTATTAGACTGGGAGTAGATAACATCCCAAATACACTTAATCTCATCGGACCTGACGGTAGCATAGATTTTTCTAGAGTTACAAGTTTTAGTACTTCAGATCTTGCCGGTGTAGCTTCTTACGCACAGAAAATTGGAGATGACTTGTCCGTAGGTGGATCCATCAAAGTTATAAGACGAAAGATCGGAGATTTTGGTGGTGCTTGGGGTGTGGGTGCAGATTTAGGTTTAAGATATGAAATGAGTGATAACTTAAACTTCGGTGTGAGCGCCCGAGATATCACAACCACTGTCAATAGTTGGACTTTCAATCTAAGTGATGATGTGAAGCAAGTATTTACAGCCACAGGCAATGATATCCCAGTTAGCAGTACAGAGATTGCCTTGCCTCGGATTGTAGTAGGCGGAGCCTATAAAATTGAAAGTGGAGATTTTAAAATATTATCCGAACTAGACCTCAATATAAGTACGGATGGAACGGAGGCAGCCCTGTTATCTAGCAATAGATTTAATGTGGATCCAAGTTTTGGCGCAGAGGTTGGATATTCAGATCGGGTATTTGTGAGAATAGGTTTAGGTAACATACAGTCTGTTATCAATCCTGCCAATACGGCAGCAAACAAATTTGAAATCCAACCCAATATTGGATTAGGACTCAATCTGGGTCGTATCAAAATTGACTATGCGCTTGCCAATGTAGGAAGCGTAAGTGGCGTTCAATTGTCACATATCTTTAGTGCAAGCTTAGATTTCGTGCCTAGGAATTAGGAGTTGAATCACTTAGTCACAAAGATAAAGATGAGCCCCAGCGCGGCGGCATTTTGGCAAAAAAGTCATGCGCAATGAAACACCTAGCCCCAGCGGGGCGACATTTTCTAAACTTCTGCTTTCGACCTTTGGTCACTAAGCTAAGTGGTCACTGAGCAAATTAGAAGTGTCTAAGAGCTACCTAGGTCAAGCCACTAAGCGCTAGAAACGATTTTTTGAACCATTAGGG
This sequence comes from Saprospiraceae bacterium, assembly GCA_031373565.1. Taxonomy (GTDB): domain Bacteria; phylum Bacteroidota; class Bacteroidia; order Chitinophagales; family Saprospiraceae; genus OLB9. The sequence goes on along the minus strand of JANMMV010000062.1, from coordinate 945 downwards.
AATTAAGGTAAGTTAAGCACCCTTCTTATCACTACTTTTACAGTCGCTGAGCGGAGTGGTCACTGAGCTTAGTCGAAGTGTCGAAGTGCGACCTTCTATTTGTTTATTTCACTAACCAACCGACAAATTTCGATAACCGTATCAACACTTCGCTCCATATCTTGGATAGAAACCCACTCATGCTTAGAGTGAATAGCCTGCATACCTGCAAATAGATTTGGACAAGGCTTGCCCATGTGTGACAAAGCCGCACCATCAGTACCTCCGCGGATCGATCCATAAGTGGAAGCAATACCTAGATTTTTCATCGCGTCAAGTGCAATCTGGCTGACATGAGGATGATTGACTAAGACGTCCTTCATATTTCTGTACTGATACTTAGATTCACAACTGTAGGTCGATTTTGGATAGTTTGTAAGTACATCTTGTGCAATAGCTTCGATCATAGCTTCGTATTCCGCGAGCTTGGCAGTCTCAAAAGATCTAATAATAAAGGAAATGCTCGCTTCTTGAAGACCGCCTTCGATCTTGGTGGGATGTACAAATCCTTGTTTTTCGTCAGTACTTTCAGGAGACAAGGTTAGTTTTGGAAGTTTGGCCACTATTTCACTGACAATTTTAATCGCGTTTTCCATGCTTCCTTTTGCATATCCTGGGTGAGCACTAACGCCTGTTACAGTTAGTTTGAAACTATTAGCAGAAAAATTTTCATCTTCAAAATATCCTAGATCGCCTGAATCAAGTGTATATCCAAAATCTGCATTCAATTTTTCTAAATTAACTTTCAAAGCCCTATAATTTTTTTTTAAAGGGCTTATCTGTATTTAACGCTTAATTAGAAACACTTCCTTTGTTTCCATAGAAATAGGATCCCATTAAAGTATTAATGGTCGCCGTTGAATCTAATACATAATGATAATGATAAGTTGCTGTACTAAAGTGCTG